>VGXK01000197.1 GCA_016873355.1 Phycisphaerae bacterium
GGCGTCATGGTGGGCAAGACCTTCGATCGATGAAGCGCCTCAGCGGCCGAAGTGCGCGGGCAATTCGATCGGGCGGCAGGCCGCGCCCACGACGATGCCCGACGCGCTGCCCGAGATGATGCGAGCGCGGCTCACGCGATCGAGCACTTCGATCACCTCGATCACGGCCACCTCGGGCCCCTGCTCGGTGAGCACGGCGCCGGTGTCGGGATCGCGGATCGGCTCGATCTTGCGAAACACCCGCAGCGCCATTCCCGGCTCGAGGCCGCGGCCGCGTCCCTGGTTGAGCACGATCGCGCCGGTCTCGACCGCGGCGATCTTGACGGGATCGATCGCGTCGAGCACCGCCATCGTCTCCGCCTGCGCCATCTGCTCCGCGAAGAACGCGAGCGCCGCTTCCGGCGACGAGAGCACGCCTCGCAGTTCGGGATTCGGGCGCGTGTCCCAGGTGCGCGTGAGCCGGCCGACCGCCGCGATCTCGCCCGTCGTCACGTCGAGCACGCGGTAGGAGACCTCGATGCCGCCGCCGAATTCGAAGCGCAGATAGCCGCTGGCGCGCACCTCCACGCGCCGGCACTGCGTGCCCGCGAGGTCGACCGATCCGACGATCAGCCGGTCGGCGCCGAGCAGCTTGCCGAGTCGCACGAGCTCCGACGGCGCCACTCCCTGCGACCGAAGGAAGCCCTGCTCCGCGAGCACGCGATCGACCGTGTCGCGATCGATCACGCGGAATCGCTGGACGGCCACGATCGCCTCGACGAGCTCCTGCGTGCAGCGCTTGGCGACGTCGGCGCCGGGACGACTCATCTGGCCGCAGTCGCCGTCGGGAGTGGACGGGCCGGTGCCGAAGATATAGCTCGGCAGCGTCGCCTCGAACGGAATGATCGCGATCGTGCGTCGTTCGCCGGTCGGCGCGGGGGCGTTCGGCGTGGGCACAGTCGGCGTCGGCGCGGGCGGCACAGTCGGCGTCGGCGCGGTCGGCGTCGATGACGGGGGCACCGGAGTGGAAGGCGGCGGCGCCGGCGGCGAGCTCGGCAACGGAGGGAGCGCCGACGCAGCGACGCCGCCGAGCAGCGCCACCGCAAGCATCGAGATCATCGCGCCGGCTCGCATCGCGCGCCTCAGTTCCTTCCCACCTTGGCGATCGGTTTGGAGGTCTGCTCCCAGATCACGCGCCCGGAGAGCAGATCCGTCACGAAGACGCGGAGCTGATACGTCTTCTGCTTGCTCGAGCCGTCGGTGGAGTAGGCGGACTGGAACTCGCTGTTCACCGAAACCTTCGGCGCCTCGACCGCGTTCATCGCGCCCGACTCCTGAACCGACTGCTGGTTGAACATCGGGTCGTCGGCGAGCTCGCGGGCTTCGCGCACGCTCGGATCGTGCCCTTCCGCCGTGCGCAGCGCCGAGGTGAACTGGATCTGCCCGCTGTTGAGCAGCGTGCTGCGGATCCGCGTGTTCACGATGTTGATCGGAAGATTCGGATCGCTCGTGTTGTTGATCGTGTTGTTGTAGCGGGCAAGCACCGGCTGCTGGTAGCGCAGGAACGCGGGCGACGCGAGCATCTGCCGGCAGAGACTGTCGGCGATTTCCTGCGCGTCGCCGTAGTCGACGCCCATGCCGGTCACCGCCTCGGGTCCCGTCGGGTCGATGCGCTTGGGCGGCGAATCGCACGCGCTCGCGAAGATCACGGCAACGAGCGGAGCGGACACGAGCGTCGGTCGTCGAAGGTTCGGCATTCGCATGATGGTCCTGGTGAGGTCGTGAATCGTTGGAAGGGAATCGTTCCGTCGCGTCGAGCGGGATCGGAACGGAGATGCTTGCAGACGCTACTCCTTGCGCTCCCATTTCCGAAGCGTCACGCGCCAGTCGACCGCGTCGCGCGTCGGCGCCGTGAAGAGAATCGTGCCGTCCTGTCGCTCGGCGAGGAACTCGCGCGTCCAAGTGACCGGCTCGATCGGGACTTGCATGCCCGACTTGTTGAACCAGACCACCTGCCACATGTAGCGCAGCTCGCCCGCGCCTTCGTTGCGCACGTTGATCTGGGCGTTGATCAGTCCGTTGACGACCTCCTCGTACGCGGAAATCACCTTGAGCTCCAACGCCAGGAACGCGTTGTCGACCTTGTAGGAGACGTCGATCGCGTTCGGTCGCACGCCCGGATGCCGGCTCGACACCGTGTTCGTGGCCTTGCAGCCGCAGAGGAGAACGAGCAGCGAGAGCAGTGCCAGACGCATCCAATCGCTCGACAAGACGCTCTTCATGATGCACCTCGGACAGCGACGGCTGCATTCGATTCCGCGGGAACGACGGAAACCGGCGCCATCCGCCCTTCCACCGAATCCGGCGGCTGAATCGAGAAGGCATGAATGAGCGTGCTCGCCGCGTCCATGCTGCGAACATAGAGGATGACGACGGAACCCTCCGGCAATTCGACGGTTGCGGCTGGACCGACGGCCCCGGAATCTCCCACCACCGAGATCGCCGCGCGTCCGTCGGGCGGGCGATCGATCTGGGCGATCTGCGTGAACTTCCCGACCGAGTTCCAGCTTCGCAGGTCCGCCTCGTTCGTCAGCGCCTGGTAGAGGCTCATGGCGAGCAGGATCGCAAGCTGCAGATCGTCGTCGTCGCGCGTGGCCTGCGTGGCGGCGACGGTGGCGCCGGCCTTGGCGCCGACCATGAGCGCGGTGCGGAAGATGATCTCCGGAAGCATGCGGTCGTACTGCGCCATGAAGATGGCGTCGTTGTCGGAGAGCGCTTCGGTGCGCACGGCGGCCATGGAGCCCGCGCCCGCGCCGCCCCCCGCGCCCGTGCCCGCGCTCGCGATCGACAGCGCCGCGATGTTGCAGGGATGCTCGACCGGCACCGGGATCGGAATGCCGTTGTAGCCCGACCAGGGCGTCGCCACGGGAATCACGATCTGTTCGAGCGACATGCAGCGACCGGCTTCGAGCAGCACGATCACCTGCGGGCGCGACCTGGCCGTCTCGAACGGATTGCGGTGCGCCTGCTCGGCGAGCACCGTGTTTCCGGGGGCCATCGCCGCCGCGCGCGAGAACGCCACGCGCGCCCGCTCGAGATTCGACGACTCCCCCGTCGCCGACCACGCGATCGCGCAGATCCAGGTGGCGAAGGGATCGAGATACGCCGCGTTCGCGGCGTTCGCCCCGTTCGCCGCGCTCGCGCCGAGCGAGCGCATCGCCTGCGACGCGCGCACCTGCGAGACCATTCCCTTCACCGCGCCGCCGCGATAGCCGCCGATCTCCTTCTCCACCTTGGCGATCTGCCTCGACTGCTCCACCTCCGCGTCGGTCTGCCGCTCGGCGACTCGATTCGCGTACACCGCCGCCTGACCCGTTCGACCGAGCCAGAGATTCGCGAGCACCGCATACGCGTCGACCTGGATGCGATCGGAGTACGTGCCGCGGTAGGTGCGCATGCGCGGGTTCACCGCGACGGACGCCATCTCCTCCGAGATCGTCGTCTTCGGCTCGTAGATCGCGAAGCGTTCGCACCAGTCGCTCGCCTTCGCGAGGGCCTCGGACGCGGTGAGCGCGTCGCCCGCATCGAGGCAGATCTTCCCTTCCTCCATCAGCCAGACCAGGCGGTCGCGCTCGGTCTGCTTCGCGCCCTCGAGCGACGAGGCGAGGATCTCGCGTCGCGCGCCTTCGAAGTCTCCCGTGGAATGCGCCGCGATCGCGGCGGCGGGCGAGTCGCACCCGCCGGCGGCGGCAACCAGCAGCAGCGCGACGGCGATTCCCGCGCTCGTGGTTCGGCACGACATCGGCACGGGAGCGTACGATCGGCGACCCATGTTCGAGACTCTGACAGGGCGCTTCGGCGATGTCTTCCGTCGACTCTCGGGTCGCGGTCGAATCAGCGAAGAAAACGTGCGCGAAGCGATGGCGGAGGTGCGCACCGCCCTGCTGGAAGCGGACGTGCACCAAGAGGTGGCGAGGTCCTTCTGCGACCGCGTGATCGCGGAGTCGATCGGCCGGGAAGTCACGAAGAGCCTGAAGCCGGGCGACGAGATCATCGGCGTCGTCCATGCCGAGCTCGTGAAGCTGCTGGGCGAGGCCGGTCGCCCGCTCATGTTCGTGGAGCCGGGCCCCACGATCGTGATGATGTGCGGTCTCCAGGGAAGCGGCAAGACGACCACCTGCGGCAAGCTTGCCGCGTGGCTCAAGCAGCAGGGTCGGAGCGTGATCGTGGCGGCGGCGGATCTTCAGCGCCCGGCCGCGGTCGAGCAGTTGCGTACGGTCGTCGAGCAGGTGGAGCGCGAAGGCAAGGGTTCCGCGCGAATCTCCTTCCACGGCGAGCCCGACAAGTGCGGCGAGCACGGCACGAAGGTCGGCGTGGCGGTGGGCGTCTGCCAGCGGGCGCTGAAGCGCGCTCGTGACGAACGCTTCGACGTGCTGATCCTCGACACCGCCGGTCGACTGCACATCGACGACTCGCTCATGCGCGAGCTCGAGGGAGTCCGCCGCGCCGTCGAGCCGCACCAGATCCTGCTCGTCGTCGACGCGATGACCGGCCAGGACGCGGTCAACAGCGCGCGCGAGTTCCATCGTCGACTCGCGGTCGACGGCGTGATCCTCACCAAGTTCGACTCCGACACGCGCGGCGGCGCCGCCCTCTCCGTGCGCGAAGTCACCGGCGCTCCCATTCGCTTCGTCGGCGTGGGCGAGAAGCTCGACGCGCTGGAGGAGTTCCACGCCGAGCGCATCGCCGGCCGCATCCTCGGCATGGGCGACGTGGTGAGCCTCGTGGAGAAGGCGCAGCGCGAAGTCTCCGAAGCCGAAGCGGAG
>VGXK01000198.1 GCA_016873355.1 Phycisphaerae bacterium
TGCTTCGACCTGGCGCAGGAGCGCTCGATCGGATTCGAGCTGCGCAGCGCCGAGGCGCTGGGCGCTCCGGAGTCGGTGATCCTGCGGCGCGGACTCGGCGCCGTGGCGTCGTCGGCGCTGCTCGCGGCGCTGGCGACGGCGCTGCTGGCTCGCTCGGCGTCGTCGGCGCGACGCGTCGGCGCGGCCGGCGCCGCCGGCGAACTCGTCCCGAGGTCCGCCGCCCGCCGGGGATTCGCCGGTCGTGCCGGCGAGTTCGCGCCGCTGATCGTGCTGGCGCTCCTGCCGATCTCGATGATGGCGTGGCGAATGATCGCGGAGCGGCGGCCGTGGGATTTCGTCGCCGTCCATGGCGAGGGCGCGATCAACTCGCTGCTCATCGCCGCGGGCGCCGGGGCCGGCGCGGCGTTCTTTGCGATCGGGCACGCGATGCTGGCGCTCGATGCGGCCGCGCCATCGCGGCGCCGCCGCCCGGCGGCGCTCGAGTGGACCCTCATCGGCGGCTGGATCGCCATGTCGATCCTGCCGTCGGCGATCGTCGCCGGCGCGATGATCGAGGCGTGGAGCGCGCCGTTCGGCGGCGCCCTGCTCGATCGGCCCGAGGTGATGATCGCCGGCGCAATCGCCCGATTCGGCGCCGTCGCCGCGCTTGCGGGCGCGGCGGCCGGCCGACTCTGGAGCCGTCGATGCGGAGAACTCGAGCGCCTCGATGCGACGGCGTCGTTCACGCAGCCGGCGTCGCGCACCGCATCCGCGTGGTCCCGGCGCGCGGCACGGATCCGATCGCGATCGCCGCTTCTGGCCACCGCGGCGCTGAGCGGCGGCGTGGCGGTCGCCGCGCTCGCGGCGGGCGAGATCGCCGTTTCCACCCGACTCGAGCCCCCGGGCACGGCGTGGATCTCCTCGAGCATCCTGAGCGCGATTCACTATCAGCGTCCCGGCGCCGCCATGGCGGCGATGCTCGTGGCGGCGCTCGCCTCGCTTGCGGCGGCCGCGCTGGCGGTGAGTTCGTTCCGGCGACTCGCCCGCGTGGCGGGTTCGAACGCGACCACGGGCGCGACGGCGATCCTGCTCTCGACGATGCTCGTGTTCGCATCGTCGTGCGGCGAGATCGACGACGGCGCCTGCCGTCCGCTCGACGGCGCCGTCGTGATCGGAGGTCCCGGCGTGGTCGACGGCCGGTTCGATCGCCCGCGCGCCGTGGCGATCGAACCCTCGACGGGCGAGATCGTGGCGATCGACAAGACCGCGCGCGTGCAGCGATTCGCGCGCGACGGCCGCTTCCTCTCCGCCTTCCGAATGCCGGAGTTCGAAGTCGGCATGCCGGTGGGCGTCTCCTTCGACCACGACGGAACGCTGCTCGTGCCCGACACGCACTACCACCGCGTCGTCGCGTACGACCGCGACGGCCGCGAGCGCTGGCGCTTCGGTCGGTACGGATCGCGTCCGGGCGAATTCATCTATCCGACGGACGTGCTGCCGCTCGCCGACGGGTCGCTCCTGATCGGCGAATACGGCGGCGGCGATCGGCTTCAGATCGTGCGCCGCGACGGCGCGCCGCTCCGCGCGGTCGGTCCGGTTTCGAAGGATCCCGCCGAAGCGACGCTCTTCGAGCGCCCGCAGTCGCTCGCGCTCTCGCGCGACGGCCGCGAGCTCTTCGTGGTGGACTCGTGCAACCACCGCATCCAGGTGCTCGACGCCGCGACCGGCGATCGAATTCGCATTCTCGGCCGAGCGGGATCGGGTCCCGGCGAGCTCTCGTATCCATGGGCGGTGGTGCTGCTTCCCGACGATTCGCTGCTGATCGCGGAGCAGGGCAACTCGCGGCTTCAGCGCCTCGATCCGCGCGACGGATCGTCGCTCGCACTGCTCGGAGGGCGCGGCCGCGATCCGGGTCGACTCGATCGACCGTGGGCGCTCGACCTCGACCTCGCCGCCGATCGAGTGGTCATCGCGGACACGGGCAACAATCGACTGCTCGCGGTGCCGCTCTCGACGATCCTGTCCGCACCGATCCCCTCCGCCGACGCACGGTAGCCTGCGACTCCGGGATGACTCCCATCTCCTTCGAGCAACCCGTCTGGCTGCTGCTGCTGCTGGGGATCGTTCCGGTGTGGTGGCTCGCGCGACGCAGCGAGCCGGTGCTCGGCAGGGTCAAGTCGAGGATCTCGCTCGCCGTACGCGTGGTCGTGATCCTCCTGCTCACCGCGAGCCTGTCGCGGCCGCTGCTCGTGCGCCGGAACGACGGCGTCACCTCGATGGTCGTGCTCGATTTCAGCCGCTCGATTCCCACCTCGCTGCGCGACCGCGCGATCTCGTTCGTGCAGACCGCGTCCTCGAATCGCGAGCGGGCCCAGGATCGAGTCGGTCTCGTGACCGTGGCGGAGGAGGGCGAGATCGGAGCGCTGCCGCTCGAATCGTCGTCGCTCTCGGAGATCGGGCACGGCGGCCCGATCGAGGAATCCTCGCTCGAGGACGGCGTGCGGCTGGCGCTCGCCACGATTCCGAAGGAGACCGCGAACCGAATCCTCCTGCTCACCGACGGCAACGAGACGCGCGGCTCGCTGCTTGCGGCGGCGGAGGAGGCTCGCGCGGCGGGCGTGCCGATCGACGTCGTGCCGCTGGAGTACTCGCACGATCGCGAGATCGTCTTCGAGGAGCTGCGGGCGCCGTCGCGGGCGCGGGTGGGTCAGCCGATCGAGGTCCGCATGACGATCCGCGCTCCGAACGAGGCGCGCGGCACGCTTCGCGCCTGGGTGGACGACGAGCCCGTCGACCTCGATCCAAGCGCGCCCGGCGACGGCCGCGCCGTCACGCTTCGTCCGGGACCGTCGCAGTTCCCGCTTCCGCTCGTCTTCGATCGCGCGGGCGCTCATCGCATCCGCGCCGTCTTCGAGGCGGCGGGCGATTCGGGCGACGGCATCGAGGAGAACAACGTGGGCGAGTCGGTGGTCTTCGTCTCCGGCGAAGGCCGCGTGCTGCTCATCGATCGCACGCAGGGCACGGAAGTCCGGGCGATCGCGGCGGCGCTCCGGCGATCGTCGATCGATGCGGAGATCGCCGATCCCGCGGCGCTCGCCGGCGGGGCGCCGACGCTCTCGTCCTTCGACGCGGTGGTGCTCGCGAACGTTCCGCGCTGGGAGATCGACAACGACACGGATCGCGCCCTCTACAGCTACGTGCACGATCTCGGCGGCGGACTCGCCATGCTCGGCGGCGACCAGGGATTCGGGGCCGGCGGATGGATCGAGTCGGAAACGGCCAAGGCGCTTCCGGTGCGGCTCGATCCGCCGCAGACGCGGCAGATCATGCGAGGAGCGCTCGCGCTCGTGATGCACTCCTGCGAGATGCCGCAGGGGAACTACTGGGGGAAGCAGGTGGCGATCTCCGCGATCGAGGCGCTCACGCGACTCGACTACTGCGGCATCGTCGTCTTCGACTGGGGGGCGGGCAGGTCGGGCGCGAGCTGGGCGTTTCCCATGCAGCAGGTGGGCGACAAGAGCGGCGCGATCGCGGCCGCCAAGGCGATGCAGGTCGGCGACATGCCCGACTTCGGCCCCTCGTTCAAGCTCGCCTACGACGCGCTGCTCACGGTCAAGGGAGGCGTGAAGCACGCGATCGTCATCTCCGACGGAGATCCGCAGGCGCCCGGCGCGTCGCTGCTGAACGACTTCAAGCGCGAGAAGATCACGATCACCACCGTGCTCGTGGTCGGGCACGGCACCGCCGCCGACAAGGACAAGATGAAGTTCATCGCCGAGTCGACGGGCGGCAACTTCCATCACGTGCAGAATCCGAAGACCCTGCCGCAGATCTTCATCAAGGAGGCGTCGGTCATCTCGCGCTCGCTGCTCCAGGAGGGCAAGCACACGCCGGTCGTGCAGCCCGTGGCGAGCGGACCGACGAAGGGCGTCACGAGCGTTCCGACGATCGAGGGCTACGTGCTCACCGTGCCGCGCGACGGAGGCATGGCTCAGATCCCGATCGTCGTCGAGACGGCGGAAGGGCGCGATCCGCTCTTTGCGTCGTGGAACTTCGGGCTCGGTCGATCGATCGCGTTCACCTCCGACGTCGCCGGGCGCTGGGGCGCGGCCTGGGTGGCGTGGGACGGCGCGGGCGCGTTCTGGGAAATGGCGATCCGCTGGATCATGCGGCCGCCGCAGCCTCGCGATGCCTCGCTCCGCGCCTCGCTCGAGGGATCGCGCGGCGTGGTCGAGCTCGAATCGGCGACCGGCGGCGGCGGAAGCGTCGAAGGTCGCGTGATCGGTCCCGACGGCCGCGCGTCGGTGCTTCCGCTGCGCCAGATCGGCGCGGGGCGCTGGCGCGGCGAGTTCGACGCGAAGGAAAAGGGCGCGTACCTGGTGAACGCCGGCTTCGCGGTGGAAGGGGAAGGCGGGGAGATCCGCACCGGCTCGATCCAGGCGGCGGTGAGCGTTCCCTACGCGCGGGAGTTCCGCGCCGTGCGGGACAACGCGGCGCTGCTCGAGGCGGTCTCGCAGCGGACGAACGGCCGCGTGCTGCGCCTCGAGGACGCGGTGAGCGCGAATCTCTTCGACCGCCAGGGCATTGCCGCGCCGCTCGCCACGAAGCGCGTGTGGGATCTCCTGGCGATCATCGCGGCGTCGCTCTTCCTGATCGACGTGGCGGCGCGTCGCATCGCCTTCGACACCAAGGAGGCTCGCGAAGCGGCGGCTCGCGCCATGGGGCGCGTGACGCAGGCAGGCGACGCGAGCGTCGAAGCGTGGCGCAAGGCGCGCCAGCGAGCCGATCGGCGCGACGCAGGCGCGGCG
>VGXK01000199.1 GCA_016873355.1 Phycisphaerae bacterium
GCGACTTCCCCCTTCGCGGTCTGCGGCTCGCGCAGCATGCGAGAATCCTTGTCGTCCACCACGAGCGTGGGCGCCGCAAGACTCGGCGGCGGATCGAGCTTGCGCATGAGCGTGATCACGCCGTTGCCGTCGAGGTCGGCGGGACCGTCCTCGTCCGCGCGACCGTCGCGATCCTCGTCGACGGGACGCGAACCGAGCGCGCCGCGCGGGCCCGGAAGCGATCGAAACGCCGCCGCCGCGTCGGGATTCGCGCGAGGCACGAGGTAGACCGTGACCTGGTCGAGCACGGTCGGCGTGTTCGTCAGGAGCGCGCTCGCCATGCGGATCGCCACTTCGGTCGTGGCGGCGCGCGTGCCGTCGAGCTGTGCGACGACGAGGATTCCGGGGCGATCGTCGGCCGTGCCGGGATCCGCGGAGAGCGTCAGCAGCTCGACCGGTCGATCGTCGCGCGAGCGAACGAGCGTGGAGAGCGATGCGCGACCGGCGCTTGCGCCGACGATCTCCACGAGCGCCGCGTGCAGCGATTCGTCGCTTCGATCGGGGCCGGAGGGCGGATTCGACGCGCCCGGCGCGGACGCGGCGGCGAGAGCGGCGGAGACGGCGACGGCGACGGCGGAACTGCGGAAAGCAAGGTCGAACATGCGGTCGTTGTACTCGCTCGCGGTCCGTCGGTGCCGCGCAACCTCATGGCCGCGGCGCGAACTTCCGGGCGACGGCGTCCGTTCAGAATTCCTCGGGCGTGAAGACCGCCTCGTCGAGCAGGTAGAGCCCGGCGAGCCAGTTGTCCGCGAGGAACGGCTCGACCTTGAAGCGGCCGGTGATCGAGCCGAAGGTGAACGACGCGTGCTGCCGCGTGTTCCGGATCGGCTCGGAGAGAGTCACCTCGATCGAGTCGTACGGCGAGGGCGGCACGCCGATGCAGCAGCCGTCCCACTGGTTGAGCATGATCAGGAGCTGCTTCACTTCCTGGCCGACGAGCGGAAACGCCAGGTACCCCTCCATGCGCACCACCTTGCCGTCGAGCATGGCGATGCGCTCGGGGAGCCTGTTCTCGCCGAGGCGCGGAATGTAGGTGTCCTGCGCGCTCTGGAGGCACTCCCAGCTCACGCGATACGGATCGGCGGCGGTGCCCGCGCCCAGGATCTTGAAGCGCTTGTCGGCCACGATCGTTCCGTCGGGAAGGCGCTCGATCGAGCCCGGCGCGACGTCGACGCCGCCGACCTTCGCGAGCGATCTCGGTGCGGCGCCGGGCGCGGCGGCATCGGGCCCATTCGTCTTCGCGCCGGTCGATGCGGCGGGCGCGGCGTCGTGGCTCGCGCCGGCGCCGCTCGGCGCGGCGGCGATCGTCGCGGCATTCGCCGGGGCGCCCTTCCCGGCGTCGACTCGATTCGAACCGAGTTCCTTCGCGGCGCGGACGGGCGCGAGCCGCGGATCCTCGCGGCCCCGCGCCGATCCGGCGTCCGCGGCATCGGCGCCGGCGGCCGATGTCGGCGCGGCGACGCTCCTCGAACCGGAATCCTGCCAGAGGATCACCACCGCCCCGACCACGAGCACTCCGAGCACGACCCAGAGCCACTTCACGGCGTCGTCCCGAGCCGTCGCGAGGCTCGCGAGCATGCGTGCGCCGGTGCGTCGACGCCCGAGACCATCATCCGAGCGGCCTCAGCGATCTCCACACGGCCGTACGGTAGGCGGCGGCCGCCGGAAGGACTCCCGCGAGCGCCGCCAGCGCCACGGCGGCGCCGGCCACGACGATGGTCGCCCTCGCATCGAGCGACGCGTCGATCACGAGGCCCACGCGCGTGCGCAGGTATTCGGCTCCGAGCACCATGCCGCCGACGCCGATCGCCACGCCGACGAGCGAGCCGATCGCGCCGATGAGCGCGCTTTCCGTGATCACCATGCCGGCGATGCGCGCTCCGCTGAAACCGAGCACGCGCAGGATCGCGATCTGCCGTCGCCGCGCCGCCATGCCGTCGTAGAGCGCGAGCATGATGGCGATCGCGCTCGAGACGAGCACCGCCGCCGACATGGCGAGGAAGACGCCCTCCACGTTGCCCGCGATCGAGACGAGGCGCCGGACTTCCTGCGCCGGCTGCGCCACGGTGATCGAGGTGTCGCGGCGGAAGAGATCGTGCACCTGCGGAAGCATGGCCGGCGCATCGGCCCCCGGGCGCGTGGGAAGCCGCAGCAGCAGGCCGGTCACGAGCCGATCGTCGTCGGTGAGGTCCGCGGCGGTGGTGAGCGGGGCGTGCGCGTGATCGTGGTCATGATCGTGCGCGTGGTCGTGATCATGGTCGTGCGAGTGGTCGTCGTGGGCGTGCTCGTCGTCGTGCGCGTGATCGCCGTCTTCGTGGGCGTGCTCGTCCTTCGGCGCGAGCTCGCCCGCCGCTTCGCGACGATCGTGCGCGTGGAGGATCCAGCTCGCCTCGAGATCGACGAGGATGATGCGATCGAATGCGGTCGACGTGGGGGCGAGAATGCCCACCACCTCGAAGGCGTACTCCTCGTGCACGTGACCAGCGCCCTCGCGGCTCGATCCGGACCCGTGCGTCAGCGCGATGCGATCGCCGAGCTTGGCGCCGGTGGCGCGTGCCGCCGCGTCGCCGAGCACCGCCTCGAACGGCTTGCCTTGCTCCGCGCGCTTGAAGCCGCGACCGTCGCGCACCGTCCACGACTCGCCCGGAACCGGCTGGAATCGCTCGAGAATCGCGGGCTCGGCGGCGAGCGTGGGAAAGCCGCGGTAGCTGTCGCCCTGCTGGATCGCAAGCCACCACTCGCCGGGCGCCTGGGAACGAAGCTCCTCGACCTTGGCGAGCGTGAGCGCTCGCGGCGGCGCGCCGGCGAAGTAGAGACCGTTGAGAACCGCCGTGAGCGGCGTGGCGTCGGCGCTGAGCAGCAGATGCGCGTTGCCGCTGCCGCGCAGCAGCGAACCCGCCGCGGCGTTGCGCAGCGAGAGCAGCACGAGCAGGAGCGCCACCGCCAGCGCCACCGACAGCACCGTGATCGAGCTCGAGATCCGGCGCGAGAGCAGGCTCTTCAGCACGATCGAGAGGTCGCTCATTCGCACGCGCCTCCCGGCGCCGGCGAGCGCGCTGCCGCCGCGGAGTTCGCCGTCGCGCCGCCCACCGCCCCGGCCCCGCGCACGAACCGCTCGATCGACTCGACTCGCTCGAATCTCGCCGTCATCGACGGATCGTGGCTCGTGAGCAGGAGCGACGCGCCGTGCTCGCGGCAGAGACTCTGAACGAGATCGATCGCGGCGCCGGCGTTCTCGGGATCGAGGCTCGCGGTCGGCTCGTCCGCGAGCACGATCGCCGGGCGCGGCGCGAGCGCCCGCGCCACCGCCACGCGCTGCTGCTGACCCACCGAAAGCTCATCGACCGTCGCGCTCGCCCGCTCGATGCCGAGCGCCGCGAGCAGCTCGCGGGCGCGCGAGCGCTGAAGCGACTTCGCCTCCCCGATGGCGAGCAACGCCGCCTCGACGTTCTCGAGCGCCGAGAAGCCGTGCAGCAGGTGGAAGGTCTGGAAGATCATGCCGATGCGCCGGCCGCGCAGGCGATCCCTGGCGGCGCCCCGCACCGACGTGATCGCGTCGCCCGCCACGCGGATCGTTCCCGAGTCCGGCTCCACCAGCCCGGCCGCAAGCGCCAGCAGCGTGCTCTTGCCCGAGCCCGATCGACCCGCGAGAAGCACCTGCTCACCGGACGCGATCGCGAATCGGTCGATCTCGAGCGCGAACGCGGAGTCGACGTCGCCTCGGTGCCGGAATCGAACCTGGTCGAACTCGAGCGCGGCGGGCATGGGGGTCCGGATCGTAGTCGTTCGCGTGTTCGAGGTTGCGGCGAGCGCTCCCCCGCGAACGGGAGCGCGGGCGCGGCGGCGGCGCCCTTGCCGACGCGAGCGGCTCCGCTCACCCGACATCGGCGATGCCGAGCGCCTCGCCGTACGCGTCGAGCAGACGACGGCGCAGCAGCGCCGCATCGGGCGCCCGCAACTCGGGATCTCGTTCGATCCACGCCGCCGCGTCGCGTCGCGCCAGCGCGAGCAGTGCGCCGTCGCTCGAGAGATCGGCCACGCGCAGCGGCGGCAGTCCGGACTGCCGCGCGCCGAAGAGTTCGCCGGGACCACGCAGTCGCAGATCGATCTCCGCGATCTCGAATCCGTCGTCGATCCTGGCGATCGACTCGAGCCGCTCCTGCGCCTCCGGCGTGGTGGGATCCGCGATGTACACGCAGAGACTCGGCTTCTCGCCGCGGCCGATGCGCCCGCGAAGCTGATGAAGCTGCGCCAGGCCGAATCGATCCGCGTGCTCCACGATCATCATCGTCGCGTTCGAAACGTCGACGCCGACTTCGATCACCACGGTGGCCACCAGCGCCGCAATCGCGCCGCGCCGGAACTGCTCCATCACGCGATCCCGCTCGTCGAAGCCCATGCGGCCGTGCACCATTCCCAACGACAGCCCTTGAAACGGCCCGTTGGCGAGAAACTCGAGATGGCTCGAGACATCCTTGAGTCCCGCGTCGCTCTCCTCGACCGCCGGCACCACCACGAACGCCTGCTCGCCGAGATCAAGGCGCTTGCGCGCGTAGGCGTACACCTCGGGACTCTTCGTCGACGCGACGAATCGCGTGACCACCGGGCGGCGCCCGGGGAGCTTGCCGCGCAGCACGCTCACGTCGAGATCGCCGTAGAGCGTCATGCCGAGCGTGCGCGGAATCGGCGTCGCCGTCATCACCAGCACGTGCGGCGCGAAGCCTTCGCTCTTGGCTCGCACGGCCGCG
>VGXK01000200.1 GCA_016873355.1 Phycisphaerae bacterium
CCGTCGGCGCAGCGCCAGCTTCTGCTGCTGCGCGAAGTGGACGGCGTTCCGACGCCGACGCTCTGCGAGATCTTCGGCGTCACGCCGACGAATCTCTGGACGATGCTCCATCGCGCCAAGGCGCGCCTTCGCGCGCTGCTCGAATCCGAATCGCACGACGACCCTTCGTGGAGGCCCTCATGACCCGCCTGCTGCGATCGCTCTGGTACGCGCTCCAACTTCGCTGCGAGGAGGCGGAACGGCTCATGCAGCGCCGGCGCGACGACGAGCTCACCTGGTCGGAACGAAACGGCCTGCGCGTGCACCTGGCGATCTGCCGCTCGTGTCGCGCCACGCGACGACGGCTGGAGCAGATCGTGGACATGCTGCGGGACGCCGACGACGCCGAGATCGCCGACGGCGAGGGCAGTCGCGCCGTGCTCGCGGACGATGCGAAGGATCGGCTGCGCCGGGCGTTGCGTCGTCACGACGAGCGCTGATCCGGCGCCGCGCCCCCGCCACGAGCGCGGACGCCCGCGCCGCGTCGGGCACGCGATCGCCGCGACGAACGCGCGTTCACGAGTTCTGCATTTCGCAACTTCGGCGGGCTGGCGCTGCAAGGCGCCGCCGGTGGCCGCGACTCACGGGCGCCGATGCCGCGCGGCGGCTCGGAATGCTCGACTCGCAACTCGTCGAACCAGCGGAGAAACCCATGCGCACGCTTGCGTCCGTCCTCGCCTCGTCGCTCCTCCTCGCGGGAACCGCCCGCGCGGACATGATCACCGTCACGATCGAGAATCTGCTGCCGGCAGGCGGCCTCTCCTTCACGCCCGTCTGGCTCGGCTTCCACGACGGGGGATTCACGAACTTCGCGGCGGGCGCCCCCGCGAGCGACTACGACGGCATCGAAGCGATCGCCGAGCTCGGCGCCGGCGCGGCACAGATGGCGCGCTTCGCCGCGTCGCAGCCGCTCGGCGTGCAGACGATGGTCGCCGATCTCAACGGCGCGCCGGTCTTCAGCCCCGGCGAGTCCCGCAGCGTGGACATCACGCTCGACGCCGTGAAGAACGCCTTCTTCAGCTTCGCGTCGATGCTCGTGCCGACGAACGATCTCTTCCTGGGCGATCCCGGCGCGATCCAGCTCTTCGACGGCGGTTCGTTCGTCGGTCCGATCACGATCGACATTCACGGCTCGATGGTCTGGGACGCGGGCACGGAATCGAACTCGGTTCTCGACGGCGGCGCGTTCGTGATGGGCGTGGACGCCACGCGCGGCACGGTCGAAGGCGGCGTCATCCACCTCTTCCTCGGCGATCCCGGCGCGCCCGACTACCTGAGCAGTCTGCTCGGCCTCACCACCGCCGACGGCGGCACGATCTCGAGCACGTTCGGGGACGAAACGCTCATCGGCCGCATCACGATCGTGCCCGCGCCCGGCGCCGCGATGCTTGCGATCCTTTCCCTCGCTCGCTCGCGCCGTCGCTGACGCCGACGCGCGTCACGGACCCTCGGTCGCGAGCGATCGCTCGAACTCGGCGAGCTCGTCGGCCAGGGTCCCGGGCAACGACGCGTCGATCGAACGAAGTCGTCCTTTCTCCTCGAGCAGTCGGAAGTGCTCGAGCGTTCGGGAGAGCCAGTCGCGGGCGGCCCTCGCGTCCGCGACTCGCTCCCCGCGCGGACGCGACTCGTCGCCGGCTCGCGCCCGATGCCATTCGAAGAGCTTGTAGAAGGCGACGCCGAGATCGCGCTGCATGCCGCTCGAGCTCGGATCGAGGTCGACGCAGCGCTGCGACGCCTCGAGATAGCGATCGAAGAATCGCTTCGCGTCCTCGAGTTCGCCGCGCGAGAGATGAATCTCGCCGATCTTGCAGAGCGGCGTGGCCAGGTCGGAGCGGGCGGTGAAGTTGTTCGGATCGGCGTCGGCGAGCGCTTCGGAGATCGAAAGCTCGCGCCGGTACTCGCCGAGCGCCTCGTCGGTCGAGCCGAGCGCGAGCAGCGCGTCGCCCAGGCGTTGGTGTCCGACCGCTTCGTCGCGCCGGTAGACGGCGTTGTCGGGATCGTCGGCGGCCAATCGCTCGACGATCGCGAGATAGTCCCGGAGCGTCGCCGCGGTCGCCGCGGGATCGCTCGCCGCCGTGCGCATCGCCGACTTGAAGCGCGACACGGCAAGATCCCGCTGCGTCTGGGGATTCGTCGGGTATCGCGCCGCGAGGTCGACCGCGATCGCATCGGAGTGCGCCATGTGCGCTCGCGCGGCGGCGGCGTCGCCGAGCGCGTTGAGCGTTTCGGCGAGCAGTTGGTGCGAATGCGCAAGGTCGCGACTCGACTCGATCGTGGCCGTCCCTCCGCCCGACGCCGGCGGCCCGACCATGGCCGCACGCTCGGCAGCCACGCGCTTCTCGGCGATCTCGAGCGCACGGCGATACGACTCGAGGGCGTCGGCGCTGCGCCCCTGCGCGAGCATCGCCTCTCCGCGATGGGAGTACGCCGCGAGCAGCGTGCGGCGCGCCGCCGCGGAGAGATTCGCCTCCGCGTCGAGCATCGAGATGGCGCGGTCGCAGCTCCCGATCGCGCCCGCAAGGTCGCCGAGACTCGGGCGCTGCCGACTTCCCTGCAATTCCGCGATGCGCACGTAGCCGGCGGCGACATCGTCGCGCAGGGCCTCGTGATCCTGCGCGTCCTCGGCGAGCCGGCCGAGGTAATGCAGTCCTCGCTCCACGAGCAGCGTCCGCGCCGCGAGCGCGCCCGGCGCATTCTCGAGCGCGCGATCGAGATCGAAGAGCAGCGTTCGCGCCATCCGATGCGCCGCGTCGAAGTTTCGCTCCGCGCGACGCTGAGCCTCCGACGCGCGCCACGCCATGACGGAGCTCACGGCCGTGGCCGCCACGAGCAGCAGCCCGATGACCGCGCACGCGGCCACCATGCCTCGATGCCTCCGGGCGAAGGTTCGCACTCGATAGGCCGCGCTCGGCGGATGTGCCACGATCGGCTCATGGCGGAGCGATCGCTCGAGATCGGCGCCGAGCTCGCCGGCGCTCGCATATCGGCGCGCCGGATCCTTCTCGAGCGCTCGTCGCGCGATCGTCTCGAGATCGCCGCGGCAGCGCCGATCGATCGAGCCGAGCGACGGCGGCTCGCGCGTGAGGATCGCCTCCACCGCCTGCGGCAACGGAAGCTCGTCGACGGCGAGCGGCGGCCGATCCGCGAGCAGCTCGTAGAGCACCACGCCGAGCGAATAGACATCGCTGCGTGCGTCGATCGAATCGCGCCGCCCCTCCGCCTGCTCCGGACTCATGAAGCGAAGCGTTCCCACGATCTGTCCCGTGACCGTCCGCCCCCGCTCGCCGGCGCCGGGCATCTGCTCGTCGAGCGCGATGCCGAAGTCGACGAGGCGCGGCCGACCGCACCCGCCATCCTCCTCGACGAGGATGTTCGCGGGCTTGAGATCCCGGTGGACCACGCCGTGCCGATGGGCATGCTCGACCGCCGCGCAGACGCGCACCATGAGTTCGACGCGATCTCGAAGCGACGATCGCCTGTTCCGCGCAAACTCGGTGATCGGCGCGCCGTCGACGAGCTCCATCGCGATGAACGGCACGGGGCCGCTCTCGCCCCGGTGCACGCCCGCCTCGAAGACCTGCGAGATGCCCGGATGCCGCAAGCGCCCGAGCACCTCCGCCTCTCGCCGAAATCGCGCGAGACGGTCCGGCGACGCGGCGATCGCCTGCATCAGCTTGAGCGCCACGGGCCGTCGCGGATTCCGCTGCATCGCCTTGTAGACGACGCCCATGCCGCCCGCGCCGAGCACCGAGACGATGTCGTAGCCGGCGATCGAGATCGCGTCGACTCGCTGCGCGGCGCCCGGGTCCTCGTCGATGCCCGCGAGAAGCGCCGCTGCTCGCGTCGACGCGCGCGCCTCGAGCCCCTCGTCCTCGAGCGCCGGCGGCAATCGAGTCTCCTGATCGAGCAGCGCCTCGACTTCGCGACGAAGCGCCTCGTCCCCCGCGCACGACGCCGCGAGGAATCGCCGCCGCTCCTCCGCGCCGGCGATTCCGCTGGCGCGTCGGAAGAGTTCGGCCACCCGCTCGAAGCGCTCGCGAGCCCCGGCCTCCACGCCCGCGCTCATGGCCGGCCCTCGCGCGGCCCGAGTTCCCGCGCGATCCACGCCCGCGCGAGCCGCCACTCCTCCGTGACGGTGCTTCGCGCGATCCCGAGCAGATCCGCCGTCTCCTCGATGCTCATGCCACTGAAGAAACGAAGTTCCACGATGCGCGCCTTGCGTTCATCGAGATGGGCAAGCCGCCGCAGGGCCTCGTCGAGGGCGACGAGGTCGATGTCCTCGGCCCCGTCGCCGATTCCGCCGTTCGGCGCGCCCCCGGTCGAAGCGCCGCCGCCTCGATCCGCGGACGCGGCGGTGATCGATGGATCGTCGAGACCCACGCGATGGAACCCGCCTCCGTGCCGCTTCGTTCGGCGCCGCCGGGCGCGATCGACGAGGATCTGTCGCATCGCCTGCGCCGCCACCGCCATGAAGTGGGCGCGACTGCGGTAAGTGCGCTCGCCGGAGCCGACCATCTTCAAATAGGCCTCGTGCACCAGCGCCGTCGGCTGGAGCGTCAACCCCGGCACCTGGCGGCGGAAGTACGCGGACGCAAGCGCCCGAAGCTCGCCGTAGACGAGCGTCAGCAGGCGATCGGCGGCACTCGAATCGCCCGACTCGAGGTCGCGGATCGCCTTCGAGACGGGATCGAACTCGTGCTCGGGCATTCGAAGCGGTTCCTGCGGCACCAC
>VGXK01000201.1 GCA_016873355.1 Phycisphaerae bacterium
TCTGGCCCCTCGCCGCGTGGTTCGAACTGCAATCACGGGATGCGGAACGCCAGTCGCCGCCGTCGAGCAGCGTCTCGATCGCGGGATTCGCGTCGGAGACGAGCATGCCCTTCAGCGACGCCAGGGTGAATCGTTGCCCGGCTGCGGGAACTCGCAGCGCCAACGCGGCGCGATCCTTCTCGCAGCCGGGACAGGTGAGACATCGTGAGCCGACGTAGCTCGCCTCGGCGAGGCGACCAAGCGCGGCGGAGTGTCGGTACGTGCGCCAATCGGGCCAGTTCGACGCTCCCGCGGCGGGCGACTTCGCCGTGGGCGCGTCGCCGGAGAGGAACGATCCGAGTCCCGCGGCGAGCGGGATCGAGTCGCGATGATCGTGCGAGTACGCCGCGAGTCCCGTGCCGATCGACGCGAGGTTCCGTTCGCACTGCTCCCGGAACGATGCGCCGCGCACGGCGCTCAGGACGGGCCAGCCCACGCCGAGCGCCAGCAGGAGCGACGCCGCGATCGTGACCACGTCCGGAATGCGGATGCGGCGACGGATCGGCGCCGCGGGTTCGATCCGCATCCGCTCGCGACGCTCCGCTTCGAGCTGCTTCACTCGATCCATCAACTGAGGCACGAGCGAGTCGGAGGGAGCCTCCGTCGGCATTCGATCGAGTCGGCCGAGCATGCGCACGATCGCCTCGGCGCGGGCGCGGTCGGCGGCGGGAAGCTCCTCGATGCGCGAGGGATCGAATCCCTCCTCGGCCAATGCGTCGAGCACGCGTGCGTCGGCTTCGCTCAGATTCGGCGTGGAACTCATTCGTCGGATCCGTGGTTCGGGGTGGTGGACTCGGAGGCGGCCCGCCCGCGCTCGCTTCGTTCGCGCCATCGCGCCGCGAACGCGGCGACGGCGCTGTGCAGCCGGCTCTTGACCGTGCCCAGCGGAATGCCGAGCGCGTCGGCGATCTGGCCGTAGCTCATGCGCTGGAAATACGCCAGCAGGAGGATCTCGCGGAGATTCGCGGGAAGTTCGTCGACGACGACCTTGACGATCCTCGCCTCCTCGTCGCGCTCCATCGGTTCGCCGGGCGCTTCCTGCGGCCCCGCGAGCAGGTCGACGAGCGTCGCGCTGCGCTGTTCGACGCCGACCGGCGCGTCGAGGCTCAGCGCCCCGCGGTTGCGATGGCGTCGATGCCAGTCGCGAGCCTTGTTCGCGGCGATCGTGAAGAGCCACGGACGGAAGCGTCGCGCCGCGTCGAAGGTGTGTCCGGACTGGAAGACCTGGAGGAACGCTTCCTGGAAGACGTCGTCGGCGGCGGCGCTCGAGTTCAGGAAGCGCGAGAGGAACTGATGCAGCTCGATCCGGTACCGCGACACGAGCGCCTCGAACGCCTCGCGGCTGCCGTCGAGGAAGTCGAGCATCAAGCTCTCGTCGCTGCGCGCCTCCGACGGCGATGTCTCTGCCACCGATTCGAGCCTAGCGGCCCGGGCGTCGACGAACGCGCCGCGCCCGTTCCGCGACGCCGACGCACCGCGCGGCCGTCGAGCCGGCACGAGCGAGGCGAGGTCGAATCCGAACGCGGGAATGGAGGCCACGAACGCGGTCACGACCGGCTGCTACGATGCGGCCCTCGGTCGAGGTTCGCCGCGAATTCGCCGCTTCAGGGCGGAATGCCGTCGATGGCCGAGAATCGATTTCCGCCGAGAACCACCGCATGCCCGTTCCGCTCAGCCAGATGTGGACCGTCGCGTCCTACGTGATCGGACAGAAGCTCCGAGGACGCAAGCGCTTCCCGCTGGTGCTGATGCTCGAGCCGCTCTTCCGCTGCAATCTGGCCTGCGCCGGCTGCGGCAAGATCCAGTATCCGCCGCACATCCTCAAGCGGCAGCTCACGGTCGACGAGTGCGTGCGCGCCGTCGACGAGTGCGGCGCGCCGATGGTGAGCATTCCGGGCGGCGAGCCGCTGCTTCACCCCGAGATCGACGGAATCGTCAAGGCGCTCGTGGCGAAGCGCAAGTACATCTACCTCTGCACGAACGCGCTCCTGCTGAAGGAGAAGCTCGAAGCCGGGCTCTTCACGCCGAGCAAGTACCTGACCTTCTC
The DNA here is from genome assembly GCA_016873355.1 of Phycisphaerae bacterium. Taxonomy (GTDB): domain Bacteria; phylum Planctomycetota; class Phycisphaerae; order Phycisphaerales; family SM1A02; genus VGXK01. Next base: position 2,087 of record VGXK01000201.1, read on the forward strand.
GGTGCACATGGACGGCACCGAGGAGCATCACGATTTCGCCGTCTGCCGGGAAGGCACCTACACGAAGGCGATCGAGGGCATCCGGCTCGCCGTGTCGCGCGGCTTCCGCGTCACCACGAACACGACGCTCTTCGAGAACGCCGATCCGAACGCGGTGCGCGAATTCTTCGACGAGATGATGGAGCTCGGCGTGGAAGGCATGATGCTGTCGCCGGGCTACGCCTACGACAAGGCGCCCGACCAGAGCGGCTTCCTCAAGCGCCGGCGCACGAACGAGCTGTTCGAAATGATCCTCTCCAATCGAGACGGCGGGAAGAAGCGCTGGCGCTTCAACCAGAGCCCGCTCTTCCTCGAGTTCCTCATGGGGCGCCGCGAGTACGAGTGCACGCCCTGGGGCATGCCCACGTTCAACATCTTCGGCTGGCAGAAGCCCTGCTACCTGCTGAGCGAGGGATACGCCGACACCTTCCAGGAACTCATCGACGGCACCGAGTGGTCGAACTACGGCCGCGCCAGCGGCAATCCCAAGTGCGAGAACTGCATGGTGCACTCGGGATACGAAGCAAGCGCGGTGAACCACACGTTCAGCTCGTTCGGCGGCATCTGGGGCAATCTCAAGGCGATGCTCTTCGACCGCTACGCGAATCCCGCCGCGCAGCGCCGGCTCGACGAGGAGCGCTCGAAGCCCCACGGCCCGATGGCGCATCTCGTCCAACTCGGCATCGCCAAGGATCTCTCGCGCGAGTTGGAACGAAGCGCCGCGTGACCGCCGCAGCGCAAGGAATCGCCGCGTGATCGGCGCAGCGCAGGAAATCGCCGCGTGATCGGCGTTGGCGCCCGGAAGCGCCCGCACCGATCACGCGACGATGGACTCATGCGAATCCGGCGCGGGGCGAGCGCCCCGCGCGTTTCAACGCTCGCTCACGGGCACGGGCCCCACTGTCCGAGCAGCGTGCCGAGATCGTCGCCGTCGACCTTTCCGTCGTCGTTGAAGTCGGAGGGAACGAAGGCGTCCTCGCCCCACTCGCCGAGCAGCACGCCGAGGTCGATCCCGTCGACGAGACCGTCGCCGTTGAGATCGCCAAGGCAGAGCGGATCGGGAAGCGGATTTCCCGGAATGAGATCGCCGGGAATCAGGTTGTCGTATCCGGGAGTCTCGTGCTCCTTCGCGTCGAAGTTGCCGCGACCGCGATCCACTTCGATTCCGGAGAGCGAGCACGGAAGCGAGAACGGCTCCTCCTGCACCTGTCTCCAACCCGTGTCGTCGGCCTCGCTCTCGCGGATGAAGTGCAGCGTGCCTCCCGGCTCCGCGATCACGACGAATTCGTCGCCGCCGAGGAAGTCGAGATCCTTGATCACGGCGCCGTCCTCGAGCGGAAGGTCGATCTGCTCGACCACCTCGAGCGTCTTCGAGGCGCCGGCCTTCGCCGACGGCTTCGACAACCCGTAGATGGTGCTCGACGCCGACGAGCCGAACCAGAGCACGCCGTCCTCGGGATTCGACGCGATCGAGCCGCCCGCGGCGGCCGCGACCTCGCCGGGCATCGAGAAGGTGCCGACCTCGCCGCCGAAGTCCTTGGCGACGAACGCAACCTGCATCGAATCGTCCGAGAGACCGACGATTTCATCGTTCAGGTCGTCGTAGCAGAGGGCCGAAACGGAGAACGGCAGGGCCACCGAAGTCGGCGGACCCGCAAAGTCCCCGTCGCCGACATCGGGCTGCTCTTCCTCCGCCTCGTCCGCAAGCTCGGTGCGCTCGAGCGTGCTCTCGGTGGCCGAGTAGATCGCACGATTGCGGCCGATCACGAAGGTCTCGGCGCCGGGAATCTCGGCAAGCTCCTGGAGCAGATCGATTCCCGGGTCGTAGCTCACGAGCATGCGCGTGGTTGCCGGAGCACCCGCGGCGCCTTCGGTCGCCACTTCCACGAGCCCGATCACGCCGCGGCCGTCGGGATGATTCGTCGCTCCGAGAATCGTGCCGTCGATGCCCAGGTCGAGCGGCTCGCAGACGAGTCCGCGACCCTCTTCGCTCCAGCCATCCTCCGGCGCGACCGTGTAGAACTCGAACGCGTTGCCGGCGACGCCGTCGATGAGCTTCTTGCCCACGCCCTTGCGGGGCGCGCACCAGGTCATGCCGTCGAGCAGCGAGATCGTGGAGCCGATTCCGAATCCGGGAGGCGACGCCTCGGGATAGATGCGGGTCATCCAGCGCCACGGAAGTCCCGGCGCGGCGACGCGCACCCAGCCGTTCACCGCGTTGTACCAGTGGTTCTTGTACTCCGCCTGCGTCGGCAGGTCCGGAGTGCAGCCGTCGTCGGCCGGATCGCGGATTCGAAGCTTGCAGATCGGATCGTTCCGATACGCGCCCGTCATCACCACGAAGTGACCGCCGTTGCGCTGCACCACGGGATATCCCCCGGCGTTGCCCACGACCTTGTAGTGGCCGTAGGCGACCATCACCACGGCGCCTGCGCGCCCTGTCTCCGCAAGCTGATTGAGGTTCATGCCGAAGGTGCCGCTGGAGAGGTAGTGTCCAGCCACGATCGGCTGGCGCGCGGCGTTGATCGCCTTCTGAAGCCCGACCATCATGCCGTAGGTCGAGGTTCCGTTCAGCGACCATCCCGAGAGCGTGCCGAGCGTTCCGATG
>VGXK01000202.1 GCA_016873355.1 Phycisphaerae bacterium
GCTCCCGCGGAGCCCGGCGCTGCGGCCGGCGCCTGCACGGGTCGCGGCGCCACCTGCGGCACCATGCGTCCCTTGAAGATCACGTCGATGATGCGATCGTCGAGCGAGCCGTTCATCTCCTCGAAGAGCTTGGCCGCCTCGCGCTTGAACTCGATGCGCGGATCCTTCTGGCTGAAGGCGCGGAAGCCGATCGCGTCGCGGACTCCGTCCATGGCGCGGAGGTGATCCTTCCACGCGGTGTCGAGCACCTGGAGCATGACCCATCGTTCGAACTGCGTGAGTTCCTGCCGCAGCAGTTCGCGCAGTCGTGATCGGACGAACGACTCCGGGTCCTTCTCGCAGTCCTGCCGCTCCACTTCGCCGAGCGACACGAGCGCCTCGCGCTCGAACCACGCGGCGATCTCGTCGACGCTCCTGCCGGCCGACAAGCACTTCCCGGCGCGCTCCTCGATCCGCGCGTCGTCCCAGCGCTCCGCCTCCTCGAGCAGCAGGCGGCGCAGTTCCATCGGATTCGTGCTCGGCAGTGCGGTCGGCGTCCAGGTGAGCCCGTAGCGGCTTCTCGCCCATGCGCAGAACTGCGTGACCGCCTGCTGCGGGTTCGCCTGCATGTTCGCGGTGGTGAAGTCGATGGCGAACTCGATCGGATACGAGAGTTCGCGCCGCCGGTAGATGCTCGAGGCGTGGTCGAGCAGCCGGTCGGCGGCGGCATCGGGCGTCTCGGCGCCTTCGAATTCCTCCGCCGTGAATTCCTGGCCGAAGACCCGCTTCGCCCAGCCGGCAAGCTCGCGACGCCCGAAGTCGGGCTCGAGCAAGCGGTCGATCGGAGCCAGGTCGATCGCCTGGAACTTCGCGTCGGCCGCGCGCTCGATCGCCTCGCGCACCGCGTCGAGGTCGTCGCCGCGCACGAGCGCCTCGGGAATCTCGGCGCCGTAGTTCGTGCGCGCCCAGGCCTGCAGCCCCGCCACATCACGCTCGGCGGGGTCGGTCTCGTCCCCCATGAACTCGTTCACCGTGGCCAGGATCACGTTCGACGCATCCTCGGTCACCTCGCGCAGCACGAAGCGATGCAGGTCCTCGCGATCGCGCGTGCGGAAGCGCTCGGGGTCGATGATCACGCTGAAGTGCTGGTGCACCCATTCCGACAGGCACTTCGGCACGTGCGTGGAACCGAGGTAGGTGTCCGCCGCCGATCGCACCGCCGACTCCGTCCGGGACCACACCGCGCCGCGGACGTCGCGTCCTTCCACGATCGGCTGCCGCGTGGAATAGAAGCCGCGGCGCTGATGCTCCATCGGCTCGTCGTACTCGAGGATGTTCTTGCGGATCTGGAAGTTCCGCTCCTCGACCTTGCGCTGCGCCTTCTCGACCGCGCGCGTGAGCATGGGAGAATCGATCGCGTCGCCCTCCTTCATGCCCAGGTGCGAGAGCAGCGTGAGCGTCTTCTTGCCCGCGAACATCTTCATCAGGTCGTCCTCGAGGGAGAGGAAGAAGCGGCTCGAGCCGCGATCGCCCTGGCGTCCGGCGCGGCCGCGCAGCTGGTTGTCGATGCGCCGGCTCTCGTGTCGCTCGGTGCCGATGATGTGCAGGCCGCCCATCTCCTCGATCGTGGCGAACATGCGCAGCCGGTGCATGAGGAAGCCGCCGGTGAGGTCGAGCTCCTCGCACAGCGCTTCCGCGCTCAAGCCCGCGGACTTCTTCTCCGGGATGCCGCGGAGTTCGTCGGCCCAGTGCCGGAGCACGCGCAGGCGGACCTCCTCGTCGCCGAGCGCCGCCACCTCCTTGGCGTCGAGCGACGCCTCGGTGGACGCCAGGTGGCGCCACACGCGGTCGAGGATCTGCTCGTCCGTCATTTCCGGCGTCACCTCGCGCGGCGCGATCGACCGGCGCTTCCAGTGATCGACGAGCTTGGCGCGGTCGACCCTGCCGAGCTTGATGTCGGTGCCGCGGCCGGCCATGTTCGTGGCGATCATGACGGCGCCGAGCTGTCCCGCGCCCGCCACGATCTCCGCTTCGCGCTCGTGCTGCTTGGCGTTCAGCACTTCGTGCTTGATGCCGTGCTTGCGCGTGAGCATCTGCGAGAGCATCTCGCTCTTCTCGACGCTCGTGGTGCCCACGAGCACGGGGCGCCCCACGTCGTGGAAGTGCTTGATCTCCTCCACGATCTGCTCCCACTTGTCCTTCACCGCCAGGTAGACGAGATCGTTTCGGTCGACGCGGATCACCGGCACGTTCGTGGGAATGCTCACCACGTCGAGCTTGTAGATCTCGTAGAACTCGGTGGCCTCGGTGTCGGCGGTGCCCGTCATTCCCGCCAGGCGCTTGTAGAGCTTGAAGTAGTTCTGGATGGTGATCGTGGCCATCGTCTGCGTCTCTTCCTTGATGCGGACGCCTTCCTTGGCCTCGACCGCCTGGTGCAGACCGTCCGACCACTGGCGCCCGATCATCTTGCGCCCCGTGTTCTGATCGACGATGATCACGCCCGTCTCGCCCTGGTCGTCCGGCGCCACCACGTAGTCGCGATCGCGCTGATAGACGGCGTGGGCGCGGATCGCCTGCTCGAGCAGATGCGGCATGTCGATGTGCTCGCCGACGTAGAAGCTGCCGACGCCGGCGAGCTTCTGCGCCTCGGCGATACCGTCGTGCGTCAGGTTCGCGCGCTTCTTGTCGAGCTCGACCTCGTAGTACTGCGTGTACTTGTCGCGCGCCGACTCGAGCGACGGCAGGCGATCACGCGCCGCCGCCATCTGCGCCTTGAGCTCCGGCACGCGGGATCGATCCCGCGCGTTGCGGATGTCGCCCTCGAGACCGGCGATCTCGCGCCGGCACTTCTGCACCTCCTCGTCCGCGTCGTTCCAGGCCTTCTGCCGAGCCACGAGCTCGAGCGCGATCCGGTCGGCGAGCTGGTAGCGAGGCTGCTCGCGCTCGGCGAGACCGGAGATGATGAGCGGCGTGCGCGCCTCGTCGATGAGAATCGAGTCGACCTCGTCGACGATCGCGAAGTCGCGGCGCTTCTGCACCTGGTCCTCCGGCCGCATCTTCATGTTGTCGCGCAGGTAGTCGAAGCCGAACTCGGCGGTGGTTCCGTAGACCACGTCGCAGCGGTAGGCGTCTCGCTTCTGCTCGTGGTTCTGCATGTGGATCGGGTGGATCGCCCCGACCGTCAGCCCCAGCGCGCGATAGAACGGGAAGACCCAGTCGCGGTCTCGCTGCACCAGGTAGTCGTTCACGGTGACCACGTGGACCTGCTTGCCCTCGATGGCCGCCAGGTAGCTCGCGAGCGGCGCGACGATCGTCTTGCCTTCGCCGGTCTTCATCTCGGCGATCTGCCCCTCGTAGAGCACGATGCCGCCGATGATCTGCACGTCGAACGGACGGGCGCGGAAGGGGGGGCGGCTCTGCGGGAAGAGCTCGCGCACCGCGTCGTAGAGCGCCACCGGAATGTCGACGAACTGCCACGCCTCGATCGAGCCGTCGGCGCCGAGCAGATCGCCTTCGGGCTCGCGCGCGACGGTGGCGTCCATGAGCGCCTTCGTCTCGCGGTACAGGCGCTGTGCCTCGGCCGGCAGCGTCGACGGATCGAAGCGCTGCTCGGCGGGAAGTCCCGGGTTGAAGATGTTGCGCACGCCGACCGATCGATCCATCGCCTCGCGCGCGACGGCGAAGACCTCGGGAATCAGGTCCGTGACCCGCGTGCCTTCCTTCACGCGGCGGCGGAACTCGGCCGTCCTTTCGCGAAGCTGCGAATCGCTGAGCGCGCGAACGGCGTCCTCATGCTGCGACACCTGCCGCACGATGCGGAGGTAGCGCTTGACCATGCGCTGATTGCGCGTGCCGAAGATGAGCTTGGCGAGCTTGCTGAACACTGGAACGGGCATGGACGGGCTCCAAGGGAACCGCCCGGACGCCTGGGCGCCGGACGAGGTCGAGCGGGGGATCGGAAGGATCGTCGGCGCAATCGCCGACGGAGGATCGAACGCGAGACGAGGGCTCAGCGCTCGATGGGCGGAGGCAGGTCCAGATGACGCCAGCTCGCAGCGTCCCTCGGTTCGATTCGATCGAGCGAATCGATCGAACGCGAACGGTGACGCCGCGAGCCGCAGTGGGTGCCTTCCGTGGCGCTCGCCTGCCGGGCCGCGGAATCTCCCGGAACCGGGGCCAGGATCCGCAGGTTCTGAATGGGGCCTTCGCCGCGAGACGGTGACACCGCCATCAGCGCAAGTGCGACCACGAGCCCCGCGGTGATCGCCGCCGGGATACTTGCGAACACCGATTCCCGGCTGCGCGGCGGGCGGTTATTGGATGGCGCTCTCGACACGAGCGGCTGCACGGTAGCGGCGACGACTCGCCTGGTCAATCCTTTGAACTTCCAGAGATCAGCAGGGCCCCTCCCCATGCGAGATGAGCCTTGTCGATTGGGCGCAGATCGATCGATGCGACCGGTGGGCTACGGCTGAGCCACCGGGTCTGGATCTCGCGCTTCGGTCTGCTGCGACTCCGGCTCGCTCTCATGAGGATCCGGCGCTCGAACGCGGCGGAGCTCGAGCCGGGAGAGGTTCCCCGGCATGGCCGCCTGCACGGCGCTCCATTCCAGCTGGAGCCGGCTTCGCCCGGACCGCCCGATCTCGATCTCGCCGAGCGTCGCTCCTTCGCGATGGTCGCCCTCGGTGATGACCGCCTCGTGCTCCGCGCCGCCGATCGAGAGTCGAATCACCTGCTCTCCCGATGCGGCGC
>VGXK01000203.1 GCA_016873355.1 Phycisphaerae bacterium
CGCGGCGTCGTCGGCACGGAGAATCGCGGCGAGGCGACCGCACGCATCGGACGCGGCGATTTCCCCGGGCGCATCGGGGGCGTTCGAGGCGGCGGCACGCTCCGGCGGATCGCGGGCAACGGTCGTCGCACGCAGCGCCTCGAAGATCGGCCCCGCGAGCCCTGCCCGCACCACCTTGCCGTGTCGCCAGAGACAGATCGCGATCTCTCCGCCCCAGAAGCGGATCACGGTGACGTCGTCCGCCGTCTCCTCCGCGATCGACGCATCGATCGGCCGAAGCGCCGACGACGAATCGAGCCCGTGCACCGCCAGGAATCGCGGCGTGGCGAAGACCGGATAGCCGTCGCCGAGCAGCACGCCGGGAGCGCCGACGGCGGGTTCCGCGCGCCACGGCGACTCGGGCCCGTCGCGCACGAGCGCGAGATGCCCGACCGCTCCGTTCGATCGCTCGAATCGAAGCTGCAGCGACCGATCGCTCGAGTCGACCGCCACGATGCGCAGCGAATCCGGCGCCTGCGTCTGCGCCGCGGAGGCGCTCGTGGCGGCGCGCCAGCCGGCTCGAAGCGCCGGCCACAGCGCGGCGAACGCCGCGAGCGCCATCAGCACCGCGCCCAGCGCGATCGTCGCTCGTCGGGCTCCGCTCATCTCGATCGCTCCCGCGTGGCGTAGGCTGCTCCGCGCCGATGGAGCAGCCCTCGGATCCAACCCGTCTCCCGCTCGACCGCGAGTCGGTCGCGAAGCTGCTCATGGATCAGCGAGCGGTGATCCGTCGGCGGCTCTCGCGCATGATCCCGGGGTCGGCGCGAGCGCTCTTCGACACCGACGAGGTCTTCTCCACGATCTGCCGCCGGCTCGATCAGATGATGGCGTCGGGACATGTCGAGTTCCGCAGCGAGGATGGGCCTCTTCGCATGGCGCAGGTGGTCGGTCGACGCATCGTCGCGTCGCGCTGGCGCGACTGGGTCACGTGGCTGCGGCATCGCGAGCGACCGGCGCTTCGGCCGCGTCCCTTCGACGACTCGGACGCGGCGCCGCTTCCCGAGGACTCCGAACACGCGCCCGTGCTCGGGGCGCTGCAGGTGCTTTCGAGCCAGGATCATGCGCTGCTCCAGGCTCGCCTCGCCGGCGCCAGTTGGGAACAGGTGTCGCACATGCTCGGCATCACCTCCGGGACGGCGCGCCAGCGCCTCCAGGCGATCCGCCTGAAGCTGCTCTCGGCGATGACGACCCCGACATCGCCGCCGCGAGCCGATCGCGGGCCTCCCGAAGCAGCCGGGTGATCGCGCCGCGCCGCGCCTGCTCGTTCTCCCGGATGGACGCGTCGAGCTCGACGAGCGCGCGCTCGGCCGCGGGCAGTCCCGGTCGGGCGCGGCCCGTGCGAATCCCCTCGGCGACGGCGCTCGCCGCCGCCGCGCGGCGCACGCCCTCGGCCACCGAGCGAAGCGGATCGTCGTCCGGAAGGATTCCCTCGACGTCGATTCCGCCGCCGACGAGGATCGGCGTCGGATCGCGGCCCTGCGCCAGCATGATCGTCGCGAGCGCGGTGCGGAGCACGAGCGACTCGATGCGAGCCGACTCGTCGTGCCGCGCCGAGATGATCTGAAGTCCCGCGAGCAGCGACGCGAGCTGCGCCGCCTCGGCGCCCGACATCCACTCCCGCATCTCCGCCTCCGGCACCGGCATCGTGCCGAAGATCGCGGGAATCCGGCCGAGCAGCGCCCGCGCCTGCTCGCGCTCGAGTCGCAGCGACCGGTCGTATCGGCTCATGCCGTATCCGACGGCGCGATCCGTTCGCGCGGCAAGCAGCGTGTATTCGACGCCCCGGCTCGGCGGCCGGCCGTCGCGCAGCAGCAGCAGCATGACCGAGAGCGTCACGATCGCCGTCGCGGCGATCGTCAGCAGCAGCGCCGTGCGCGGGCGCCGGCGTCCCCAGGCCGCGAGCCGTTCGCCGGCGGAAAGCTGGGATCGCGCGAGTTCCGCGAGCCATGCATCGAGCGAGCGAGCGAGCGCGGCGGCGTCCGGCGGTCGCCGCCCCGGATCGACGTCGATCGACGAGCGCACGATCCGCGCCAGCCCGCGCGGCACGCCCGCCTTCGTCAGCGCCTCGGCGCGCCAGGCGCGCGGATCCGCGCGCCGGCGCAGCATGAGGTCGATCTCGGCGCTGTCGCGCCCGTTCGCGCTCGCCCCGGTGAGCATCCAGAAGAGCAGCGCGCCGAGCGCGTAGACGTCGAGCGAGCGCGACGCGGCCGTGCCCGGGTCGACCTGCTCGGGCGCCATGAATCCCGGCGTGCCCTGCAGCGCCCGCAGCGGCTCCGCGGTGCTTCCCGCGCGCACCGCCGAACCGAAGTCGACGAGGCGCGGGCGGTCGTCGCGATCGACGAGGATGTTCGCGGGACTGAGATCGCAGTGGATCACGCCCGCGCGGTGAACCATCCCGACCGCGTGCGCGAGCGTGCCGATGATCCGCGCCGCATTTGCGGCGCTCGGCGTGCCGCGCCGCTCCACCCACTCGCGCAGCGGCTCGCCGTGCACGAACTCGGTGACGAGGTAGACCTCGGCGTCGTCGCTCACGCCGCTGTCGACGAGTCCCACGATCGACTCGTGCCGAAGCTGGCGCAGCAGGCGCGCCTCCTCGATCGCCTCGTCGAGCTGCGCTTGATCGCCGGCACGGCCGAGGATCTTGACGACGACCTCGACCGTCGCGTCCGCGCGGCTGAGCAGATGATCGACGGCCCGGAAGACTCGCGCCGGCCGCCGCGCCCCGAGCGCCTTGACGAGCTCGTAGCGGCCGCGACCGTCGGGCAGCGCGCGGCCGAAGCGCGCGGGCAGCGGATGCTCCACCGCCGGCGTCGTCGCCTCGATCGCGGCGCCGCTCGGCCCGAAGAGCATCGAGATCGTGGCCGTCGATTCGATCGTGCGCCGAAGCGCGGGATGCTCGTTCGCCAGGTGCGCCACCGCGGACGCAAGCGACTCTCCCGCGCTCACGCGAACGCGAAGCGCGCCGTCGACGGCCGCGTCGATCGAGAGCGCGCGACGCGACGGATCGCCGATCGCCGGCAGATACCGCTCGAGCGACACGGGAAGTCCCTGCACGAGGCGATCCGCGACGTCGCGATCGATGAGATCCGCGAGCGCCTCGTCGGAGAGATTCCCCGGCGCATCGAGCGGCTCGACCGCCGATGCGGTTCGCGATTCAAGCGTCTCTTCGCGTGGGACCGGAGCCATGTCGAGTCGTCGCGCAGGGCGCGAAGAACCGCCGCCGGGAGGGATCGGCGACGGCCCACCATCGACATCATTGTGTCCGTTCCGTCGAGCCCGGGCGAATGGCGCCTTCCGAGACGGCTTCAGAACCCGCGCTGCCTTCGGCCGGCCGGGGCCTCGCGTGGCCGCGAGGCCCCGGCCGGCGTCTCGGCGACGCGGGTGCTCCGGAACACTCACTCGGGCCCGGATGAGTTCGCTGCCGGGTGCCGTCGTGAAGACGGCCACCCGGCACCGGACCCGTTCGACTCGACCGAATACCGGTCTCCACACCAGCGCTCGGCGTCGTCGGCGATCAACGAGATCGCCCCGCGGAAGGGCCACAACGGGTTCGGTACCCGCCGCCGTGCCCAATCCCACTCTCTTGACGCGCGAGCGGCGAGAATGTCAGCCGGTTTTCTCGCGCAGCTTCCGCGCGTTCGACGCTTCGGCTTATTCGGACGCCCCGAGCAGTCGACCTTGCCGTGCCGCCCTTCTTGGAGACTGTTTCAGAAGCCCGCGTCGCCGAAGCCGAGCGAGGGCGGGAGTGGCAAGGAGGGCGAGCGAGAGTGGCTTCAAGAAAGCCACCGAGCGGCGCTCGACGCCGACACGCGAAGCCGCAGCCGGTCGAACGAAGCGAGCGTTTGGAAGCAGTCTCTTAGGATGCGCCCGGAACAAGGGAACTCGAGTGCACCGACTTGAAGTCATCGAGGGCCCCGATCGAGGCGAACGCTTCGAGCTTCCCGATCGAGAGCCGCAGCTCCTCGGCCGTTCCTCGGAAGCACTGCACTTCTCCGACAAGTCGATCTCGCGCCGACACGCGGAGCTCACGCCGTCGGCGGGCGTCTGGTGGCTTCGCGATCTGCGCTCCACGAACGGCACCTTCGTGAACGGCGCGCCCGTGCTCGACGTGGTGCAGCTTCGAACCGGCGATCGAATCCGCTGCGGCGACACCGTGCTGCGGCTCGTGGAAGCGCCCGGCGAAACGCGGATTCGAGCTCGCGGCGCCGGCGCGCCCCCGGCGCAATCCACACCCCCCGCGCACGCCGCGCCCCCAGCGCATTCCGCGCCTCCGGCGCACTCCGCGCCTCCGGCGCACGCCGCCGTCGGTCCCGACGCCCTGCGCCTGGCCGCGATCGGCGAAACGATCGCCACGCTCAGCCACAGCATCAAGAACATCATGCAGGGGCTGCGAGGCGGCGCCGACGCGGTGGAGCTGGCGCTTCAAAAGGGCGATCTCGATCGAGCCCGCGAAGGCTGGCCGGTGCTCGCGCGGAACCTCGACCGCGTGCTCTCGCTCACGCTCAACATGCTCGCCTACGCCAAGGATCGACCGCTCGACCTCGAACTCGAGCAGCCGAACGCCACCGTGCGCGAAGTGGCGGAACTGCTCACCGCCGCGTGCCGTCGCAAGCGCATCCGGCTCGAGCTCGACCTCGATCCCGACATGCCGCCCGTTCCCTTCGACGCAAGCGCGATCCACCAGGCGCTC
>VGXK01000204.1 GCA_016873355.1 Phycisphaerae bacterium
GGTTCGAGCTGGTGGGAACGCCGTCGCTCTGAGCGGCCGTCGCGCCGCGCGCCGAATCGGCGCCCGTTCGATCGCCTGGCGCCGATCTCACGACCGCGGCCGTCGCCCGCGCACCGAGGTGGCGATCGGCAGCGACTCCACGTCTTCGAGTCCCGCTTCGCGGAACCAGCCCATCACCTGCTCGGCTCCGTGCACGCCGTGGTAGCGCGGCGAGTAGCCGTCGAAGGTGTCGAGCATGTCGTTCTCCAATCCGTGCGATTGCGACGAGATCGGAAAGATCTGCTGGATCCACGCGCTCATCGGATGGCGCGGATGGCGCCGCATCCAGGTGACGAGCACCTTGCAGAAGCCGTGGAACCAGCGGCTGCGCACGCGGCTCGTGACGGGAATCCACGGCAGTCGCCGTCGATACTCGCCCTCGTCGGGGTAGACCCAGATGGCGATCGTGCCGCCGGGTTTCAGCAGCGGCGGCAGCTTCAGGAAGTGCGTGCGGGTGTCGGGCGTGTGGTGCAACACGCCGATCGAGACGATCGCGTCGAAGGTCCCGGGCGCGAACGGAAGCGAGCCGATGTCCGCCTGGACGAGGAGCGCGCGCGGATTCGAGCCGACATGCCGCGCCGCCGCGTCGACGGCGCTCGAGAGATCCACGGCGACGACGGTCGCGCCCCAGTCGAGCAGCACTTCCGCGAACCGCCCGGCGCCGCAGCCGGCGTCGAGCACGAGCCGTCCGCGCACGTCGTCGGGCCCGAGCCCGGTCTTGTCGCGCAGCACCTGCTCCGAGACCTTCGTGGATTGCACCGAGTCGATCTGCGTGGTGTCGTGCAGGTTCCACTCGAAGCCGAAGCTCGCCGCGTAATCGTCGGCGGGCACGAAGCGCGGAATGCCGCGCACGATCGGCCAGTGGCGACGACCGTCGGCGCTCGTGAGTCCGCCCGCCTGCAACGAGAGCGACTCGCCGCCCTGGGGATCCCGCAGCACACGCAGCAGCGCCGAACGATCCGGGATCGAGGCCGTCGGCGCTCCCGCCGAAGCGGTCACGGACGCGGCGGGTGCGGGCGGCGCCGGCGCGTCGCGCGGCGGCGTCGGCGACGGCGAGTGCGCCATCGAACTCACCAGCGTTCCCGCCACGTGTAGACGCGGCCGTTCGTGCGCGGATCGCTTCCGTCGGACGAGGAGAACCAGACGCAGTCGTCCCAGTGCGAGAAGCGGCCGCCTCCGAGCGACGCGATCTCGCCGTGATCGGCGTGCGCGGGACCGAGCACGCGGCCGTCTTCGAGGACTTCGAGCGCACTCGTGGCGTGCTCGTCGCTCACCAGGAAATGGGGCGAATTCGCGCGGACGCAATGGCCGTCGACATGCACGATCCCCGTGAGCGCGCCGTGCGACGGACCCTTCAGCGCGGCAAGAAGCGAGCGCACGAGCGACGCACCGGATTCGATGCGTCCCCGCGCGCGGCACCATGCGTACCAGCCGAGCAGGATCGGCGCCACGATCGCGAACCCGAGGCGGTCCGCGTTCGTGATCGAAACGAGATCGCGGCGTTCCTGCGACACGGCTCGAAGTGTAGCGGTGGCTCGCGGCGCGCCCGGTGCCGCGCCGTTGATCGTTACGATGCCGCGGAACCGATGAACGGCATCGTGGTCACGCGGCTGCTCGGTGGTCTCGGCAATCAACTCTTTCAGTGGGCGGCGGGCGCGGCCACGGCTCGATCGAGCGGCGCCGAGCTGCGAATCGATCGCTCGCTGCTGCCGGCGCACCTTCCTTCGCGACTCGGCGACGTCGGCCTCGACGCGCCCGAGTGGACGCCGTCGGGCACGGCGGCGATGCTCGCTCGAATGCCCGGACTCTGGCGACTCTGCCGCGCGACGGGATGGCGCCCGCGCGTCGGGCGCACGCGACTCGTCTTCGATCGCCTGCGCGGCTTCGACGCGACGCTCGCTCGGGCGTTGCCGCGAAACGGCGCGCTGGTGCTCACGGGCTACTGGCAGGCGCCGCAATGGCCGACGGCCGTGGCGGCGCCGCTTCGCGCGGCGTTGCCGCCGATCGAGAGCGACGCGATCGCGGTGCACGTGCGCCGCGGCGACTACGCATCGCAGCGCCGCACGGGCGCCTACCACGGCGTGCTCGACGGCGCGTACTACGCGCGTGCGCTCGAACGGCTCGGCGGCGAGGCGAAGGCTCGCTCGATCGTGATCTACACGGACGACCCGCACGCGGTCTCGCGCGAGTCGTGGCTGCCGCGCGGGGCGACGATCGCGCCGCCGGCGGGCGACGTGGAGCATGTGCGCCGAATGGCGGGAAGCGCGCACCTGGTGACCGCCAACAGCAGCTACTCGTGGTGGGCGGGATGGCTCGGCGAACGGCCTGGTCGCACGGTGGTCTCGCCCGCGCGCTGGTGGACCGAGCGCGCGGGTCCGATTCCGCACCCGGCGCCGCGCGAATGGCTGCGACTCTGAGCGCCCGCATGAAGATCAGCGTGCTCATGCCCTTCCAGGACGCCGAGGCGACGATCGAAGCGGCGCTGCGCTCGCTGCTGCTGCAGTCGCACCGCGATCTCGAGGTGCTGGCGATCGACGACGGCTCACGCGACTCGTCGCGTACGCGCGTGACCGCGCTCGCACGGGAGGATGATCGCGTGCGCATGCTTGGCGACGAGCGGCGGCGAGGCCTTTCCGCGCGACTCAACGAAGGCATCGACGCGGCGACCGGCGAACTGGTGTCCCGAATGGACGCCGACGACGCGGCGCACCCGGAGCGCCTCTCGGCGCAGGCGGCGGCGCTCGCGTCGGGTGCGTCGCTCGATCTGATCGGCGCCGCCGTCGTCGTGATTCGCGATGGCGAAGCGCTGGGCGTGCGCCGATTCCCGCGCGACCACGCGTCGATCATGGCGTCGGCATGGCGCGGCGTGCCGATGGCGCATCCGTGCCTTCTCGGACGGGCGGAGTGGTTCCGGGGGCATCGCTACGACGAGCATCTTCCGCGAGCGCAGGATCAGGAGCTGCTGCTCCGCGCGGCGCCGCACTCGCGCTACGGCAATCTCGTTCGGCCGCTGCTCGCCTACCGCGAACCGACGAACGAGGCGGCGCGGAGCGAGTCGCGTCGATGCCGCCGAATCGCGGTCCGGCGCCACCGCGGCGCCGTCGCGGCGATGATGCTTTCGCTGCGGGACTCGGTGGCGTCGCGACGCTCGCGCGACCCGCGGCGCGGTCTCGAACCGCTCTCCGAAACGGAGCAAGCGGCATGGCGCACTCTTGCCAGGAGCGGCCGGTGGCCCGACCCCGACTCGCAGTCGTGACCGCCGTGCCGATGTCGCTTCGGGCGTTCTGGCGCACGCATCTGCGCCACGCGCAGGAGTCGTTCGAGCTCTTCGTGGTCGCCAGCGGCGCGGACGCGGCGCTCGTGCGCGAGCTCGGCGTGAGGGCCACGCCCGTCGACGTGACGATTCCGCGACGACCGTCGCCGCTCGCGGATCTGCGCGCGCGGCGGCGCCTCGTCCAGTTCTTCCGTCGCGAGCGCATCGAGCTCGTTCACTCGCAGACGCCGAAGGCGGGATGGCTCGCCATGCGCGCCGCGCGACGCGCCGGCGTGCCGGTGCGGCTGCACACGTTCACGGGACAGGTGTGGGCCACCGCGCAAGGGCCGTGGCGATGGCTCCTGAGGGCGATCGACGCGCGCACCGCTCGCGACGCCACGACCGTGCTTGCCGACAGTCCCTCGCAGGCCGACTTCCTGGCCGCGCACGGCGTCATGCCGCGCGATCGCATTCGAGTGATCGGCGCAGGATCGATCAGCGGCGTGGACTCGAACCGATTCCGCCCCGATCCCGAGGCGCGACGACGCGTGCGCGCCGAGTTCGGCGTCTCGGACGATCAGCCCGTGCTGCTCTTCGTCGGCAGACTCACGCGCGACAAGGGCATCCCCGAACTGCTTCGCGCATTCGCAGAGCTTGCGCGCGCGCGTCCGTCGCTCCAACTGTGGCTCGTGGGTCCCGACGAAGGCGCCGCGCGCTTGCTGCGCTCGCTCGAGCCGTCGCTGAGGGCGCGGGTGCGAACGCCGGGCGCCACGAGCGAGCCGGAGCGCTTCATGGCGGCGGCGGATCTTCTGCTCCTGCCGAGCCACCGCGAGGGTTTCGGAAGCACCGTGATCGAAGCGGCCGCGTGCGGCGTTCCCTCGGTGGCAAGCCGAATCTACGGCGTGATCGACGCGATCGTCGACGGCGAGACGGGGCTGCTGCACGAGGTGGGTCGCGCCGACGAGATCGCGCGCTGCGCCGGGGCGCTCGTCGATGATGCGGCGCGTCGCGAGCGCCTGGGCAAGAACGCCCGCGCGCGCGCCGTCGCCCAATTCGATCCCGACGGGATCTCGCGGGCGCTCGTGCGGCTCTACTGCGCCGAGCGGGAACGGGCGCACGCGTCGACGCCCGCCGCCGGCGCGTGACGCGCCCTGCGGATCGTGCGTGCGCGCACGCCAGATCGGTGACGACTCAGGCGTCGCGAGCTGGCGTTGGCGAGACGAGTGTGGCAAGGAGGGCGAAGCAGGCGGATCTTGAGGATCCGCCGATGGAGCCCGACGATGCCACACGAAGTCGCAGCCCGCCAGATCGCCACGAATGAGGAGGAACCGCTCTCGAGCGGTGACGACTCAGGCGTCGCGAGCTGGCGTTGGCGAGACGAGTGTGGCAAGGAGGGCGAAGCAGGCGGATCTTGAGGATCCGCCGATGGAGCCCG
>VGXK01000205.1 GCA_016873355.1 Phycisphaerae bacterium
GAGGGCGAAGCAGGCGGATCTAGAGCGGTGACGACTCAGGCGTGGCGAGCTGGCGCTGGCGAGACGAGTGTGGCAAGGAGGGCGAAGCAGGCGGATCTAGAGGATCCGCCGATGGAGCCCGACGATGCCACACGAAGTCGCAGCCCGCCAGATCGCCACGAATGAGGAGGAACCGCTCTAGAGCGGTGACGACACGCTCACGGCTGCGGCGGCAATGGCCGCGACGCGATCGGATCGCATCACGAGGCTGCCGAATTCATCATGCGGCGCAGCACGGTCTGGAGGATTCCCCCGTTGCGGTAGTAGTCCACCTCGACCGGCGTGTCGACGCGGCAGACCGCCAGGAACTCCGTCGGCGCGCCGCCCTTGGGCTTCGTCGCGCGGACGCGGATCTCCTGCTTCGGCTTCAGGTCCTGCGGAACGTCGATGTCGAAGATCTCGCTGCCGTCGAGCCCGAGCTGCTCCGCATTCTCGTCGGGCCGATGGACCAGCGGCAGAACTCCCATGCCCACGAGATTCGAGCGATGGATGCGCTCGAAGCTCTCCGCGATCACGGCGCGCACGCCGAGCAGCGCCGTCCCCTTCGCGGCCCAGTCGCGCGAGCTGCCCATGCCGTAGTCCTTGCCGGCGAGCACCACGAGCGGGATCTTCTTCGCGCGGTAGTTCTGCGCTGCGTCGAAGATCGGGCGAACCAGTCCGTCGGTGAAATCCGTGGTCACGCCTCCGGTCGTTCCCGGCGCGAGCATGTTCCGGATCCGCGTGTTCGCGAACGTGCCGCGCGTCATCACGCGGTCGTTCCCGCGCCGCGAGCCGTAGCTGTTGAACATGCTCACGGGCACGCCCTGCTCCTGGAGATGCTTGCCGGCGGGCGAGTCCTTCTTGATGCTGCCGGCGGGCGAGATGTGATCGGTCGTCACCGAATGCCCGAGCCTGGCGAGACAACGGGCGCCCTTGATCGACGCGATGCGACCCGGCTCGCGCGTCATCTCGGTGAAGAAGGGCGGCTCCTGGATGTAGGTGCTCGCCGCATTCCACGCGTACATCTCGCCGCCCGAGACCTTGATCGCGCGCCACTCCTCGCTGCCGGTGAAGACGTCCGCGTACTGCGTGCGGAACTGCTCGCGCGTGACGCACGTGGCCACGGTCGATTCGATCTCCGCCTGCGTGGGCCAGAGGTCCTTGAGAAGCACGGGCTTCCCGTCGCGCCCCTTTCCGATCGGCTCGGTGGAGAGGTCGATGTTCACCGTGCCCGCAAGCGCGTACGCCACCACGAGCGGCGGCGATGCCAGGTAGTTCGCCTTCACGTCCTGGTGGATGCGCCCCTCGAAGTTGCGATTGCCCGAGAGCACGCTCGCGGCCACGAGATCGTTCTCCTGGATCGCGCGCGAGATCGGTTCGGGCAGCGGCCCGCTGTTCCCGATGCAGGTGGTGCAGCCGTAGCCGACGACGTGGAAGCCGAGCTCTTCGAGCGGGGCGAGCAGATTCGCGGCGCGGAGGTAGTCGGTGACCACCTTCGATCCCGGCGCCATCGAGCTCTTGACCCACGGCTTGCGCGCAAGTCCGAGCGCCCGCGCCTTCTTCGCGAGAAGTCCCGCGCCGATCATCACGCTCGGGTTGCTCGTGTTCGTGCAGCTCGTGATCGCGGCGATCACCACGCTGCCGTGCCGCAGGATGAACTCGTCGTTCTCGACGCGCACGAGCACGCCTTCGCGATCGGCGTCGAGCACGGCCACGCTGCCGGTCTCCTGCGCCGGCGCACCGCCCTCGGCGGCCATGCGATCGGCGCGCACGCACTCGACCGCCGTCGGCTTTCCGTAGACGTTCGCGAGATCCCGATGCCATCCCGACTTCATCTGCTTGAGCGGCACGCGATCCTGCGGCCGCGCCGGGCCCGCGAGCGAAGGCTCGATCGACGCGAGATCGAGGTCGAGCACGGCCGAGTACTTGATCGGTTCGCGGTCGTCCCGCCAGAGCATGTTCGCCTTGCAGTACGCCTCGACCGTGCGCACGAGCGACTCGGGGCGTCCGGAGAGTCGCAGGTACGAAAGCGTCTGCTCGTCCACCGGGAAGAAGCCGACGGTCGCGCCGTACTCGGGCGCCATGTTCGCGATCGTGGCCCGATTGGCGACCGGCATGTCCGCGAGTCCCGGTCCGAAGAACTCGACGAACTTGTTCACGACTCCGTGCGCGCGGAGCATCTCGGTCACGCGCAGCACGAGATCGGTGGCGGTCGTGCCCTCCGGCAGCTTGCCCTTCACGCGCACGCCCACCACTTCCGGAATGAGCATGTAGATCGGCTGGCCGAGCATGACCGCCTCGGCCTCGATTCCGCCCACGCCCCAGCCGAGCACGCCCAGGCCGTTCACCATCGTCGTGTGGCTGTCGGTGCCCACGAGCGAATCGGGGAAGAGCTCGCCGTCCTTCTCCCACACCACCTTCGCCAGGTACTCGAGATTCACCTGGTGCACGATTCCGGTCGCGGGCGGCACCACGCTGAAGTTCGAGAAGGCGGTCTGCCCCCAGCGCAGGAACTCGTAGCGCTCGCGATTGCGATCGAACTCCATGTCGCTGTTGATCGTGAGCGCGGTGCCCGAGGCGTACGCGTCGACCTGCACCGAGTGATCGATGACGAGGTCGCACGGAACGAGCGGATTCACTTTCCGGGGGTCGCCGCCCATGCGCTTCATCTGGGCGCGCATCGCGGCCAGGTCGACCACGCACGGCACGCCCGTGAAATCCTGAAGCACCACGCGGCCCGGCATGAAGGGAATCTCCACGTCGCCTCCGGCGCCCGGCGTCGAATGCGCCAGCGCCTTCACGTGCTCCTCCGTCACCACGCGACCGTCGCAGTTGCGCAGGCACGCCTCGAGCAGCACGCGGATCGAATACGGAAGCTGCTCGATCGGCGCAAATCGCTTGAGCGCCTCCAGACGATGAATGGCGCGACGGACCGTGGCGCCGGCGGCGCCGCCCGCGGCGCCTGCGCCGCCTCGGCCATCACCCGTCGTTCGCTGCTCCGGCGCCGGAACGTCGATGTCGCTGCGTGAGGCGAAGCGATCCGACGCGGCGTTCGTGGGAGGTTTCATGGGAAGTCCTTCATCCTACCCGTTCACGGTCGGGTACAACGATTCCGTGCAGGGTCCCGACCACGACGCGCATCGACGCTCCTCGGTGGAGTGCTTCAATCGCGCCTGGCAGTTGATCGAACTGCCGCGCCGCACCGCGGACGAGAACTCGGAGATGCTGTTGCTTGCGATGTCGTCGCTTTGGCACTGGACGCAGCGCCCGGAGTGCGGCCCGCGAGAGCGATCGATCGGGTGCTGGCAGGTTTCCCGCTGCGCGGCGCTTGCGGGACACGCCTCGCTCGCCCGCGAGTTCGCGCAGCGCGCAATCGAGCACTCGAAGGATCTTGATCCGTATCTGCTCGGGTGCGCACACGAATGCGCGGCTCGCGCCGCGGCGCTCGACGGCGACTCCGCGGCCCTCGAGCGGCATCGGAACGAGGCGCGCCGCAGCGCCGAGCGCGTCTCCGACGCGGAAGACAGGGCTCGCCTGCTCGCCGACCTCGAATCGCTGAACCAATCGCCCGCGGGCATTTCGTCGCACCCGCCCACGGCGCCTCGCTCGCCTCGCTCGCCATGATCGGAGCACGCTGATGACCACCACGATCGCCCGACCCGGACAGCGCCGCAACTCGACGAACGCGGCCGCACGCCGCACCGCATCGAGTGCGCCATCGCCGGCGCGACGCGCCGCCGTTCGCGCCGGCACCAAGCGGCACCAGCCGTCCCGCGCCAAGCCGTCGTCGTCGCGCATCGCGGCCGTCGACGCGTACATCGAGAAGTCGCAACCGTTCGCGAAGCCGATTCTCAAGCGTCTTCGCGAGATCGTTCACCGCGCCTGTCCCCAGGTGCAGGAAGCGATCAAGTGGGGAATGCCCTCGTTCGAATACAAGGGACCGCTCGCGGGCATGGCCGGGTTCAAGCAGCACTGCACCTTCGGCTTCTGGAAGGACAAGGTCCTCAGGGATCGCCAGGGCATTCTCGAGACGCACGAGCGCACCGCGATGGGCAACCTCGGCTGCATTCGCTCGCTGTCGGATCTGCCGTCGTCGACCGCGCTGGCCCGACTCTGCAAGGAGGCCGCGAATCTCAACGACGCGGGAATCAAGGCGCCCCGCACGGTGCGCGAACGGAAGCCGATTCCGATGCCGCCCGACTTCGCGAAGGAGCTTCGCGGAAAGGCGCGGGCGCTGGCGTACTTCGATCGGCTGCCGCCGAGCCACAAGCGCGAGTACCTCGAATGGATCGTGGAGGCGAAGAAGCCGGAGACCCGCGCGAAGCGAATCGCCACGGCGATCACCTGGCTCTCCCAGGGCAAGCACCGCAACTGGAAGTACGAGACGAAGCGCTGAGCGGCGCGGGAGCGCCCGCGCGCCGCGCGGCGAAGTTCAGTGCGCCGCCCCAAGGCCTCGCTTCGTCACGAACGGCACGAGCACGAGCGCGGGCAGGCCCGAGAGCACGGCGACGCCGAAGAACGCCGTCCACGCGCGATCGTCGCCCATCGACGCCTTCATCCCCTCGATCAGCCAACCGCCGCCGGCGCCGGCGATCGCCGTGCCCAGCGCGACGACGCTCGTCAGCAGCGCGTAGTGCGTGGCCGACCAGCGCCGATCGCAGAGCCACATGAGGT
>VGXK01000206.1 GCA_016873355.1 Phycisphaerae bacterium
CATCGCCAGGAGCAGCAGCGCCGCCGCCACCGCCGCCCGGTGGCGCCGCGCCGCCATGCGGAGCAGGTACCAGGCGCTGTCGCGCCGCGCGTCGATCGGCTCGCCGGCGAGCGCGCGGCGCAGATCGGCGACGAACTCGCCCACGCTCTGGTAGCGCCGCGACGGCTCCTTCGCGAGCGACTTGAGCAGCACCGTCTCGAGATCGCGACCGAGCGGGCGGCCGAGCAGCCGCGGCGGCGCCGGCGGCGTCTCCGCAACGGCTCGCAGCGCGTCGCCGATCGAGCCGCTCGTGTCGTACGGCATCGCCTCGGTGAGCAACCGGTACGCGATCACGCCGAGCGAATAGAGATCCGATCGCACGTCGGCGGCGCCGGCCGCGCCCGATGCCTGCTCCGGACTCGCCCACGGCACCGATCCGAGGAAGTGTCCGCTGCGACTCACGCTCGCGCCCGAGCGCCAGACCGACGCGTCGAGCGGCTTCGCCAGTCCGAAGTCGAGCACGCGCGGCCGTCCCGCCGCGTCGACGCGCACGTTTCCCGGCTTGAGGTCCCGGTGGATGATGCCGCGCTGATGCGCCGCGTGCACCGCATCGCCGATCTCGGCCACGAGCTCGCAGCGCGCCCGTATCCACCCGTCTCGATCCGGCGCATCCGCCGCGCCATGCGCCGCGGCCCAGCGCTCGAGCGTCGAGCCTTCGAGCAACTCCATGACCGTGTAGAGCCGACCGTCCGCCGTCGTGCCCGAGTCGAACACGCGCACGATGCCGGGATGCTGAAGCGACGCGACGAGCTCCACCTCGCGCTCGAAGCGGCGCCGCGCCGACGACGACGCGAACGCGCCGTCGAGCAGCAGCTTGATCGCCACGCGACGGCGCGTGGAGCGCTGCGTGGCCGCGAAGACGATGCCCTGCCCGCCTCGCCCGAGCAACTCCAGGTCGTCGTAGCCGGCGATGGTCGGCGCCCCCTCGCGCTCGTGACGGCTTCGTCGCAGCTCGGTGACGAGCTGGTCGCCGTCGCTGAACCAGTCGGCCGCGGCGCTCACGGCGCCGATCCCCCCGAACTCACCCTTCCTCCTCCACCTGGAGTTGGATGACCTGGGCCAACCGCCGCAGGATCCGCGACTTCGCCTGATAGACCTGACCCACGCTCAGCTCGAGCTCCTCGGCGACCGCGCCTGCCTCGCGACCCTCGATCGCGTAGCCCTCGAACGCGGCACGGTCCGTCGCGTTGAACTCCGAGTCGATCGTGCACATCGCGAGTCGAAGGTGGTGCTGGCGCCATTCGGTCTCCCAAGGCTCGTCGCCGTCCGCGCCGTCGCTCAAGAACGACGCCGCCCCCTCTGCTAGCGGCTTCTCGCCGCGCTTCTGAAAGGATCGGCGGTGAATGGCGTGGCAGACCATCGCGTGCAGGTACGCGCGGAAGCGCCCCTTGCGAGGGTCGTATTCGAAGCCCGGCAGCGTCCTCGTCAGCGCCATCAGCACATCCTGGACCACGTCGTCGCAATCGGCGGGCTGGAGGCCGCGGCGCCGCGCGTAGCCGCGGATCAGGTCGCCGTAGCGACCGCAGAAATCCGCCCACGACCCCGGGTCCGCATCGCGTCCCGAGGCGAGGCGCTGCAGCAGCGTGATGTGCGTCGTCTGCCCGACCACGACATCGACTCTATCGCGGCCGCTGCGCGAGGCGAGCCGCGACCACGACGGCGGCTCGCAGGAATCTGTCAGAAGTCCGCGCGAACGCCGCCATGACTCCTGAACGGGGCTCGTCCGCAGGCTCACCCGGATTCCGGGACCTCGGCTCGTGCCGATGCGGACCGCGTGGCCGCCGTTCAGGAGGTTCCAGATGTTCCGCTCGATCGAATCCGATTCCCGCTTCCCGACGCGCGCCGGTGTCGCCGCCTCGCTCGCGCTCACGCTCGCAGCCGGCGCCGAAAATGTGATCGTCACCTACACCGGCCCGACCAGCGGCAGCTGGTCGACCTCCACGAACTGGACGCCGCAAGTCGTTCCGAACAACGGCGGCGGATTCGAATACCTCGTCCTGATCGACGGCGGCAACGCGCGACGGAACTGCCTCGTCCAGCTCGACTCGCACCGGACGGTGAGCTACGTCGAGATCGCCGACGGCGACGAGCTGCGCATTCTGAACAACCAGGCGCTGACGATGGCGGGCGGGCAGATCGCCAACAGCGGCGTGCTCAGCATGGACTCGGCCGGCAACGGAACCGAACTGCGCATGGGCGTGTCGCTGCTGCTCGGCGGCGACGGCGAGATGCTCCTGAGCGACAACTTCTGGAACATCGTCCGCAACAACTTCGGCGCGGTCGAGCGCCTCACGAACGGCGCCAACCACACGATCCGCGGCGCCGGCCAGCTCGGCTACGACTCGCTCTACCTTTCGAACTACGGACTGATCCAGGCGAACAAGACGAACTGGCTCCACCTGAACCTGCGGCACGAAGAGACGAACTTGAATTTCGGGACGATGGAGGCGGCCGACGGCGGCACGCTGAATCTTTTCGGCAGCGGCACGATCGACAACCATCTCGGCACCCTCCGCGCCAAGGACGGGTCCGCCGTCTACATCGAGTCGACGAACATCTGGCGAGGCGAGCTCACGACGGAGGGCTCGGGCGTGATCTCGACGATCTCCCAGAGCGTGCCGCACCTCGAGGAGATCCACAACACCGGCAATCTCCGCATCCGCAACAACGAGTTCATGGCCTTCAGCGGCACGATCGAGAACGATGCGACGATCTCGATGGATTCCGTCGGCAACGGCACCGACTTCCGCGTGGTCACGCCGGAAGTCACGTTGGCAGGGCCGGGCGCGCTCTTGCTGAGCGACAACCCGTGGAATGTGATCCGCAACAACTTCGGCGATGTGACGCGACTGGTCAACGACGCCGATCACACAATTCGCGGCGCCGGCCAGCTCGGCTACGACTCGCTCTACCTCACGAACAACGGCCTGATCCGGGGCGACAAGTCGAATTCGCTGCACCTGAACCTCCGGCACGAACAGACGAACTACAACAACGGCACGATCGAGGCGCTCGACGGCGGAACGGTGGACATCTTCGCCAGCGGAACGATCGACAATTCCCTGGGACTGCTTCGCGCGAAGAACGCCTCGGCGTTCTACCTGCGGGGAACGCAAATCCTCGGCGGCGAACTCACGACCGAAGGAAGCGGCTTCATCTCGACCGGCTCGCAGGACGTGCCGCACCTCGTGGACATCCGCAACACCGGCAACCTGCGAATCCGCAACAACGAGTTCATTGCCTTCAGCGGCGAGATCGACAACGACGCGACGATCTCGATGGACTCCTTCGGCAACGGCACCGACTTTCGGGTGGTCTCGCCGATCGTGACGCTCACCGGACCCGGCGAGCTGGCGCTGAGCGACAACTACTGGAACGTCGTCCGCAACAGCTTCGGCGATGTGACGCGACTGGTCAACGACGCCGATCACACGATTCGAGGCGCCGGCCAGCTCGGCTACGACTCGCTCTACCTGACGAACTGGGGCCTGATCCAGGGCGACAAGTCGAATTCGCTCCACCTGAATCTCCGCCACGAGCAGACGAACTTCAACTACGGCACGCTCGAAGCGGCGAGCGGCGGCACCCTCCAGCTCTTCGCGAGCGGAACGATCGACAACCAGAAGGGCCTCATCCGCGCCGGGAACGGCTCGCAGGTGCACCTGGAGGCGACGCACATTCTCGGCGGCGAGCTCACGACGGAGGGCTCGGGCGTGATCTCGACGATCTCCCAGAACGTGCCGCACCTCGAGGCTGTTCACTCGACCGGCCACCTCCAGATCCGCAACAACGAGTACATGGCCTTCAGCGGCACGATCGAAAACGACGGGACGATCTCGATGAACTCCTTCGGCAACGGCACCGACTTCCGCGTGGTCACGGACATCGTGACGCTCGGCGGCACCGGCGAGCTTGCGCTGAGCGACAACTTCTGGAACGTCGTCCGCAACAGCTTCGGCGGCATCAACCGTCTGGTGAACGATACGGACCACACCATCCGCGGCTCGGGTCAGATCGGCTACGACTCGATCGGCGTCGAGAATCGCGGCGCGATGATCGCCGACTCGAGCAGCGGCATGTGGATCGATCCGCGCGACGAGGCGGGCGGCCTGCTCAACAAGGGCTCGTTCCACGTCACCGGCGCCGGCAGCGCCACCTTCTTCTGGGGTCTCTTCGAGAACCAGGGAAGCGTGCTCGTCGACGCGGGGCGAACGCTCGCTCGCTACGGCGACTACTGGCAGACCTCGGGTTCCACGCTGATCAACGGCTCGCTCACGGTGAACAGCGGCGCGGTGCAGCTCCAGGGCGGATCGCTCGGCGGCCTCGGCACGATCAATTCGTTCGTCAACAACACCGGCGGCACGGTGGCGCCCGCCGCCTCCGCCGGCACGCTCACCATCCAGGGCAACTACACGCAGGGAGCTTCCGGCGTCCTGGAGATCGAGCTCGCCGGTCCGGTGTCGGGAGTGAGCGCCGACGAGCTGGTCGTCTCTGGAACGGCCACGCTCGCCGGTACCCTCTCGGTTTCGACGCTCGGCGGCTACAACCCGCCGCCGGGCTCGCAGTTCACCATCCTCACCGCGGGATCGCGCGTGGGCACCTTCGCGCTCGTGCAGCCGTGTCGATTTACGGTCTCCTAC
>VGXK01000207.1 GCA_016873355.1 Phycisphaerae bacterium
CGAACGCGGACGCGCTCGCGAACGCCTCTGCGCCCGCGAACGCCTCTTCGGCTGCAGGCGCCACCGCGCCTTCTCGCCTCGTCATGTTGAGATCGGTCGATCTCGCGCCGCTGGTACGCTCCGGCCGCGATGGCCAAGGACTTCCTTCAGATCGAGGGCGTGAGCCGCGCTGAACTCGAGCTCCTGCTCGACGACGCGTCGAAGAACCTTCCCATCGCCGAGCAGAAGGTCGCCCGCAAGGAAAGCCTTGCCGGTCGCGTGGTGGCGAACATGTTCTTCGAGGATTCGACGCGCACGCGCTGCAGCTTCGAAACGGCCGTGCATCGACTCGGCGGCGAGGTCTTCAACCTCACCGAGTCCGGCTCGAGCACGCGCAAGGGGGAGTCGCTCGTCGACACCGCGCTCAACGTGGAGGCGATGGGCGTTTCCGCGATCGTGGTGCGGACGAGCGTCTCGGGCGGTGCCGCACTCGTCGCGAAGCGGGTTCGTTGCCCGGTCATCAATGCCGGCGACGGCCGCCACGAGCATCCGACCCAGGGGCTGCTCGACCTCCTGACCCTGCGCGAGGCGCTCGGCCGCCTGGACGGCCGCGTGATCGCGATCGTGGGAGACATCGCCAACAGCCGCGTCGCTCGTTCGGCAATTCATGCGCTCACCACCTTCGCCGCGAGAGTGCGTCTCGTGGGCCCGCCCACCCTGGTCAGCGAAGCCTACAGGCACATCACGACTCGACCCGATCTCGTATCAATCCACCACGATCTCGACGCGATCTTGCACGATCTCGACGCCATCATGATGCTTCGAATCCAGAACGAAAGGGCCGCGGGAGGTTCGGTGGCAGGGGACTATCGCGAGATGTACGGTCTCACGCCCGCCCGGGCGGCACAGCTCCCGGGTCACGCGATCGTTCTTCATCCGGGTCCGGTCAATCGAGGCGTCGAGATCGACGATACGGTGGCGGACGATCTCCCTCGCAGCCGCATTCTGCGGCAGGTGACGCAGGGAGTCGCGGCGCGGATGGCGGTTCTGGAACGAGTTCTCTCGCAGGCGGGAACGACCGCCACTGTTGCAGCGTAACGGCGGTTTTTGCCGACACCGGGAAGTCCGAGGTAGTCTCGGAAACCCTCGAGGGCCGGCAGGTACGGAGTCCATGGTGAAGAACGACGCCAAGAGAATCGTCGGTCGCGGCTGGTGGCTCCCCATCGGAGCCTTGGGAGCGCTGATCGTCGTCGGTCAGGGTTGCGAGACCGACAGCTTCCTCGACCCGAGCCGCACCGGCTACTTCGAGTTCGCGCCGACCACCATGCCGGTGCTCACCCGGCTCGATGTGATCGAGCAGTCCACCTTCGACAACGCGATCATCGGTCCCCCCGAACCCGAGGACCTGCTTCCGGGTTCGACCGAGTACGTGCTCGGTCCCGGCGACGTGATCGTGATCGAGATCTACGAGCTCGTGACGCGCGGCCAGACCGATCAATCGATCCGCACGGTCGATCCCGACGGCTACGTGCGCATCCCCGTGGTCGGCAGCGTTCCCGCCTCCGGCCTCACGCTCCAGCAGTTGACCGACAGCATCAAGGATCGGCTGGTCAAGCAGAACATCATCCTGAACCGGCCGATCGTGAACATCACTCCGCAGGAGACGCACTCCTACCAGTACAAGGTGACCGGCGCGGTGGCTCGAAGCGGTCTCTTCGCGCTCAACCGGCCCGATCTGCGTCTCTCCGATGCGCTTGCGCTTTCGCAGGGCGCGTTCCCCACCACGCAGAAGATCCGCGTGATCCGATCGGTGCGGGATCCGATCCTGCCGCCGGCGGAGCAGGGGGGATTCGTGCCGTCGACGACGCCCGCTCCGCTGCAGCCGGGAGCCACCACCGCGCCGCCGCCGACTCCAGTCCAGCCGGTGAAGCCCTCGACGGCGCATCCCGACATCGAGTCGCTGATCGACGAGCTCAACCTCGACAAGAAAACGACGAAGCCGCCACCGTCGGGCAACGGCGCCGCGCCGGCGCCGTCCACGCCTCCGCCCGCATCAACTCCGCCTCCGGCGCCTTCCGACTCGCCTGCTCCGCCTGCACCGAAGCCGAATCCGGGCATGCTGCGCGACGATCCTCCCGCTGCGCCCGCCGCGGGCCGCACGGCGACCCAGATCGACATCGATTCGCTCGAGCCCGTGCGCGTCTCCGACACGCCGGTCGTGCAGGACGCACGGCGCCAGTCGGTGACCACGGCGCAGCCCAACGACGGAACCACCTTCGTCTTCGATCAGGACAAGCAGGAGTGGGTCCGAGTTCGCGCGGGAACCGTTCCGCCCCCGGGCGCCGCACCGCAGGGCGCCAAGACCGGCGCCGCCGCGGCCGCCACGCGAAAGTCCGGTGCCCGTCGCTATTCCGGTCCTCCCACCCGCGTCATCGAGATCTCGTACCCCGATCTCGTTCGCGGCGTTCCTGGCCTCGACATCGTGATCCGTCCCGGCGACACGATCTACGCCGATGCCGGCGATCGCGGCGTCGTCTACATCGACGGCGAAGTGATCCGACCGGGCGTCTACCAGCTTCCCGAAGGCGGCCGACTCACCGTGAGCCGCCTGATCGCGGCCGCCGGCGGCCTCAACCAGATCGCCATTCCCGAGCGCTGCGACCTCACCCGCAACATCGGCGACGACCGCGAAGCCACCGTGCGCTTCAGCCTGGCGGCGATCCGAAGCCGCGGCGAACCCGACTTCTATCTCAAGCCCGACGACCATGTCATCATCGGCACCAACTTCTGGGCCACGCCGCTGGCGGTGATCCGGAACGGATTCCGCATGACCTACGGTTTCGGCTTCCTGCTCGACCGCAACTTCGGCAACGACGTCTTCGGGCCCCCGCCGGTCAACGTGGTGGGAGAGTGACCCCGCTCGCTTCGACCTCGATGCTGAACCGGGAAGCGGCGGTTTCGTAGCGTGAGCAGCGGTTGGCCATGGAGTGGCACGAAACCGGTGTGAACTCGACCCCTCGTCGGGTCGATAATCAGACGAGCGCGCTTCGGCCATGTCCACGGTTGCCACGAATCCACGCATCGATGTCCCGTCGCCTCGCGCCGCGGTGATCGAGATCAGCGGCGCGGCGGCGATCGCGGCGGGCGCCGTGCTCGTGGCGATTCTCATCGCCGTCTTCTGGGACTTCTTCCGCACGCAGACGCTGCTTGCCATCGAGGAGCCTTCCGACTGGGGCCACACGCTCGTGATTCCGTTCGTGAGCGGCTGGTTCGTCTGGCTCCGACGCGAGCAGTTGCTGTCGCAGCCCTTCCGGCCCGCATGGTTCGGGCTTGCGGTGATGCTGCTCGGTCTCGGCTGGTACGTGGCGGCGCTCATCGGGCCGTCGGCGATCCAGCACCACAACACGCGCGGCGCCGGCGTGGGCCTCACGATCGGCGGACTCTGTCTGCTGCTCTTCGGAACGCGCGCCGCGAAGTGGCTCTGGTTCCCCGTGGTCTACTGGACGATCTTCGGGCAGACGATCTGGAAGCGATTGCTCGAGACGGTCACGCTCCGACTCCAGGACTGGGCCGCGAGCGGCGCCTACTACCTGCTCAACGGCATCGGCTTCGAAACGGACATTGCCGGGAACGTGCTGACGGTGATCGGGTCCGACGGAGCGGCGCATCCACTCAACGTGGCGGAGGCGTGCTCGGGCATGCGCATGCTCGTGGCGTTCCTCGCTCTCGGCGTGGCGATGGCGTTCGTGGGGCTCGATCGCTGGTGGCAGCGAGTCGCGCTCGTGCTCATGGGAGTGCCGGTGGCGATCGCGGTGAACATCCTTCGCGTCGCCACGCTCGGCATGCTCACGCTCGGCGACGTCGACCTGGTGCAGGGCGAGTTCCACCTCTTCATCGGGCTCGTCTGGCTCGTGCCGGCGTTCCTCATGTACCTGGGCATCCAGTGGTGCCTGCAGGTGATCGCGGATCCATGGACGAAGTCGGCGAGTCCCTCCACGGCGAAGGGCGGCGCCGCGAGGCGCGGAGGCTCGAATGCGCTTTGAGCCTTCGATCAAGGTGGCCTACATCGTGGCGTGCGCCACGCTGCTGAGCGGCGCGATCGGATTCCGCGGCGCGGTGCGCGCGCTGAACGCATTCCTTCACAAGCAGCCGGCACCGCTTCGGGAACCGCTCACCACGCTTCCGATGACCTTCGGCAAGTGGCGCTCGATGACGAAGGACGAGCAACTCGCGCCCGAGGTGATCGAGGAGCTCGGCACGAGCTCCTACCTGAACCGCGTCTACTCGATCGACGGCGATCCCGCGAAGGGCTCGCTCCATCTGCACATCGCGTTCTACACGGGCATGATCGACAGCGTGCCGCATGTTCCCGAGCGCTGCTTCACCGCCGGCGGCGGGCTCGAGGAGAGGGCGCCGCCGAAGCAGATCAGGGTTCCCGTCGATCGCAGCCGCTGGCGCGACGGCGAGGGACCGACGAACCTCGCCAGCGGCGCGCGATATCCGCTCGCGACCGTCGCCGATCCGGTGACGCTGCGCCAGGACGAAGTGGTTCTGCCCCTGGGCGAGACCTTGCTCACGATGATCGAGTTCGAGCAGAAGAACGATCCGGAGCTGCTCATTCTCGGCGGCTACTTCTTCGTGGCGAACGGCCGCATCACGCCGTCGGCGTACTCGATC
>VGXK01000208.1 GCA_016873355.1 Phycisphaerae bacterium
TGGCTCGCACCCAGTCCTTCGCCAGTCGTTCACCGGCGATGCGACGCACGAGAAAGAGCGTGCCGAGCACGGGCACGGCGCCGATCGGGATCGCCGCCAGGATCTGCGCCCACCACGGAAGCGAGGTGCCGAACGCGAGGCCGCTGGGAAGCAGCGCCGCCACGAGCAGGATGGGGAGCATCACGAGTCCCCAGGTCACCGCCCGGACGATCTCGCGCCGCGTGGGCGGATCGCGATGACCCTGCGACGCCGCGGCGAGGCGCTCGTTCCGACCGGGATCGCCCCGCGACATGATCGTGAGCGTGCGCACGAGCGGAACTCGGCGCCCGCGCGCATCGACGATCGTTGCGCCCATCACTTCCACGCCGCCCCGCATTCCGGGCAGACGCGGCAGCCGTCCGCTTCCGCGCGAAGGCCGGCCAGGTCGTGCGCACAGGAGCCGCAGCGACCGGCGGCCGTCAGCCGATGCGCGATTTTCGCGGCATGTGCGCGGCGCGCGATGTGAACGGCCACGAGCGCCTCGACGAGGCCGAGCGGCACGACGAGCGAGATCAGCAGCCACCGCGGGATGCTCCCGAGCGCGAACAGCAGCACCGGCACCGCGGCCGAGACGAGCAGGATCGGCGCCGCGACGAGGGCGAGGCGCACTGCGCGAGCCGTCTCCTCGGGCCTCGGCGGCGTCGAAGGCGCGAGATCCTGCGTCGGCATCATCTCGCGCCGAAGGTCGAGCGGCGCCAGCGCCACGAGCCGGCCACGATCGTCGAGCGTCATGGCGGGGCCGATCATTCCCGCCGCAGCTCTCAGAATCCCACGATCGTCTTGAAGCCGCCCCAGGCCATGCGCTTCGGATCGAAGGGCATCTTCTTCGGCGGCTGGCAGGAGCCGTCGCTCATGAGCTTCTTCCAGGTCGCATTGCGGTGAGCCTTCGACTTGAAGAGCACCCACGCGAAGACGATCGTCTCGCCCTTCCTCGGCTTGACGAGCTTCGGCATGGGCAGGCCGAACTTCACGTTCAGGTCGTCGCCCACGGCCTCGAAGTACTTGAGCACGCCGGCCTTCCTGCACGCCTTTGCGAACGAGCTCGCCATCTTCTTGTAGGCGGCGAGGTTCTTCGTGGGAACGGGAAGGATGAATCCGTCGACGTAGGGCATTGGTCAATCTCCGGGAAACGGGTTGATGGGTGCGTGCGATCGATTCGCGCCGCGATCAGCCGCCGATGACTTCGAGATCGACGGGCACGTTGCCGCGCGTGGCGTGCGAGTAGGGGCAGATCTTCTCGTGCGCTTCCTTGACGAACGCGGCGAGTTCCGCCTGCGGGAGCGAACGATCCTCGATCTTCATCTTCACCGCCAGGCCGAATCCGCCCTTCTCGCGCGGTCCGAAGGAGACGGTGCAGGTGACTCGTGCCTTGCTCGCATCCATCGTGTGCTGTCGGGCGACGTGATCGACCGCGCCGCCGAAGCACGCGGCGTATCCCGCGGCGAAAAGATGCTCCGGCGTGGTGGCGCCGGCCTTGCCGGGGCCGCCGACTTCCCTGGGAAGCGTGAGATCGACCTTCACGAGACCGTCGTTCGATTCCGTGCGCCCGTTGCGACCGCCGACGGCGGTGGCACCGGCGGTGGAGAGCGGCTTGATCGCGTCCATGGGCGCAGCGTAACGGCCGCATCTCGTCGAAGCGAACACGCGAACGCGGCTCGGTGCGGCCGGTTGCGACGGCGCTCGTTGAACGAGGATGTCGTGTCGCCGCTCGAGCGGAACCTGGCCGCGAGCCGCGGGTAGCATCACGGTCGACACAGGAGGAACTCATGGCCGCACCCGTCGTTCACTTCGAGATCGGCTGCCGCGACATCAAGGCAACCCGTTCGTTCTACGGCACGCTGTTCGGCTGGTCCTTCGACGAGGGCGGGCCGAACATGGCGATGGTCAACAACATCGGCGCGCATGCCGCGAAGAAGACCGACGGCATCGGCGGCCACCTCAACGCGCTCGGCCACGAGCCGCACAAGTACGTGACCATCTACGTCATGGTGCCGGACATCGGGGCGACGCTGGCGCAGGTTCAGAAGCTCGGCGGCAAGGCGATCGTGCCGAAGACGGAAGTGCCGGGCATGGGACACTTCGCGTGGTTCGAAGACGTGGCGGGCAACGTCGTCGGGCTCTGGACCCCCATGACGCGATGAGCGGCAGCGATCGGCATCGCTTCGAGAGCCGCGCCATCGACGCCGCCCGGAAGGATGACGACATGACGCGGAATCGATTCCGCTCGCTCGTGTTCGCCGCGACGATCGTCGTCGCGGCATCGTTCGTCGCGTGCGATTCGACGCCGTCCGCCGACGGCGGCGTCGCGTCGGGATCGCCCGCGCAGGAACCGGAATCGTCGACGCCCTTCGATCCGCTCGGCGGCGCCTATCCGCAGATTTCCTGGATGATCAACATTGCGGAGGTCGAGGGTCCGATCGGGCTCGCGCGCGGCGGCGAGATCGTTCCGCTCGACGATCCGACGCGCGCCAGGGCCGAGTCCATGGTCTTCGGCGAACGCCATGAGCGAGTCGTCTTCGACTCGCTCCGATCGGCACCCGGATATCGATTGCTCTCCGCGCCGTTCGTCATGAGCAGGCCGGAGCAGTCCGCCGAGATCGGCATCGATTCGAGCGACAAGGCCGGGCTGTCGACGGGCAACGTCTCCACGAAGGTGAAGGGCGTGATCGCCGGAACGACGATTCATGCGGACATCGAGTGCGTGCGCGGAGCGGGCGCCGGTTCGCAGCCTTGGCAGCGGGTCGACGGCTCGCCCATTCCGGAGGGCGGCGGGATCGTGATCATCGGGCCCATTGCGGGAGGTCGAAGCGCTTCGGCGCGTCCCGTCTGGGGAGTCGTGGTGGTTCGCCCCGGTATTCTGCGCTCCGTCGATGACTACCCGTTCCAGAGGTCGGAGTCGCTCTCGAACGAACGGTGAGCGGCGGTTCGTGCGCGCGCCGTCGAGCGACGGCGCGATCGCCTTGGCTCTTGTTCTGCTGGTGGTGGTTTCCGCGACCGGATCGACGCCGCCGGCGCCTGCGCCTTCAGCGCCTCAAGCGCCTCCCGCGCCTTCAGCAGCCACCGCGCCTCCCGCACCTTCAGCAGCCTCCGGGCGTCCCGCGGCGCCCGCCGATCTCACGCCGATCGTCGCGTCGATTCGCGAGCGGCACGATGTGCCCGCGCTCGCCGCGGTCGTCGTCACCACCGACGCCATCGACGCGATCGGGTTCTCCGGCGTGCGAACGCGAGGCGACGCCGACGCGATCCGGCCCTCGGATCGATTCCATCTCGGTTCGTGCACGAAGGCCATGACCGCGACGCTCGCGGCGATTCTCGTCGCGGACGGATCGATTCGCTTCGAGTCCACGGTGGGCGAGGTGATCGGCGACGCCGTGCCGTCGATCGATCCTTCGTGGAAGGACGTGACGCTCGAAGAACTGCTGCGGCATTGCGGCGGCGCGCCGGCGAATCCGGCTCCGCAGCGATGGGCCATGGCGTGGGCGTGCAAGCAGGCGGTGCGAGAGTGTCGTCGTGAGTTCATGGCGTCCATGCTCTCGCAGCCGATCGCCCAACCGCGCGGAACCACCGTCTACTCGAACGAGGGCTACACGCTCGCGGGCATGATGCTCGAGCAGGCCGCCGGCCGGGACTACGAGGAGCTCGTGATGGAGCGCCTTCTCCGACCGCTCGGCATCACCAGCGCGGGATTCGGACCGACCCCCGAGGCGAGTGGTCATGGCGCCGACGGCACGCCCAAGAACGGCGACAACCCGAGTGCGATCACGCCCGCAGGTCGCGTGCACATGACGCTCGAGGACTGGTCGAAGTTCATCTCGCTGCACCTGCGCCGAGAGAAGTGCGATGGCATCCCGCTCGATCGCGCCGCGTTCGATCGACTGCACTCGCTGCTCGCGACGGCGCCCGCGGCGCCGAGGTCCGCCGACGGCGCGTCGCCCGCGCCGGCCTCCGCGGCCTCCGCTCCGCGCGAAGGCATGGCGATGGGTTGGATCGTGGCGCAGCGAGGGTGGGGCGGTCGCGTGCTCACGCACGCGGGCTCGAACACGCTCTGGTACTGCGTGGCGTGGGTGGCGCCCGACAAGGGATTCGCGGTGATCGCCGCGGCGAACCAGGGCGGCGACGCCGGCGCGAAGGCCTGCGACGAGGCGTGCACGATGGCGATCGCGAATCTCGTGGCGCGCCGCAGCCTGCCTCGATCACCGTGACGGCTGCGGCGATTGCTCGAGCGTCACTCGCACGCCGCGCATGGCGGGCATGAACGACCGCGGGTCTCCGTACGCGCGGATCGCGAGCGGGACACGGACGTGCAGGCGCCGCGCGGCGCCGTCCGTTTCCAAGGCCCATTGCGGTTCGCGAGTTTCGATCGCGGCATCCCCGCTCGTCGCCTCGATCACGCGCAGCTGCGGATTCGCTGGAAGCGGCTCCGGCCAGTCGACGGCGCCCACGACCTCGAGCGAGAGCTCCTTGAAGACCTCGTTCGTGCGCACGCTGTGGTAGTCGAGCAGGCGCGAGTGCGCCAGAATGAAGTCGTCGCCGGGCATTCCCTTCACGAGCGGTCGGCACTCGATCGTGACTCGAACCGGCGCCGCGGCGGTGCTGCCGCCATCCGTGTTCGCGT
>VGXK01000209.1 GCA_016873355.1 Phycisphaerae bacterium
GCGCCGTCGCGGCCTTCATGAGCCGCCCCTTCGGCCCGAACCCGCTGCCCGAGGCCGATGGACCCCCCCGATCGCGCGAAGACTTGCGCAAGTTCAGGGATTCGGCTCGGTGCATGCGAGGAACCTGCGTACTCGCCATTGATTCGTCGCCTCGCGCCAGTAGTGTGTTCGAGGGCGTCGTGGTGGAGATTGCTTCGCGCCGCCCAAGCATTCCAGGAGAGAACCCAATGACGCACCGTGCCCCTTCGCATCGGATCGGTGCCGTGATCGCGGTGATCGCCGCGATCGCCGCCGTGTCGCTTTCGAACGCTTTGGCGCACTCCGCATCCGGCGGCCTCCGCCCCGCCGTCGTCGAAGGTCGCGTGGTCATGGCCGACGGCGCGCCGGCGAAGGGCGCCGTCGTCGTCTCGGATCGCGGCGGCCAGGCGGTCACCGACGAGAGCGGACGATTCGCGATCGAATTGCCGGCCGCCGATGGCGCCAGCGATCTCCGCCTGACGGCCGTCGCGTCGCACGACGGAAGCAACCTCGCCGGGACGAAGCACGCTCGAGCGGGCTCGACGATCGTCGACGACGACATCGTCCTGATGGAGATGCAGCAAGAAGCGTGCAGCCCGCACTGGGTGCCGGAATTCGCCATTCCCGGAGTAGGTGCCCAGGTTCGCGCACTCACCGTCTTCGACGACGGATCGGGAGGCGGCCCCGCGCTCTACGCGGGCGGTTCGTTCATCACCGCGGGCGGCGTGGCGGCAAGGCGGATCGCGAAATGGAACGGCGCCTCGTGGAGTGCCCTCGGAACCGGAATGAACGGCGATGTTCACTGCCTGGCCGTCTTCGACGATGGGCTGGGCGGCGGACCGGCGCTCTACGCGGGCGGCCTATTCACCGAAGCGGGGGGCGGCCCCGTGAGCAACGTGGCCAAGTGGAATGGCGTTTCGTGGAGCTCGCCCGACGCCGGAACGAACCAAATGGTTCGCGCCCTCGCCGTCTTCGACGACGGATCGGGAGGCGGCCCCGCGCTCTACGCGGGCGGTTCCTTCACCCAGGCGGGCGGCTATCCGGCCAGCAAGATCGCCAAGTGGGACGGCGTTTCGTGGAGCGCGGTCGGAAGCGGAATGAACGACGTTGTTCGCTGCCTGGCCGTCTTCGACGATGGGCTGGGCGGCGGACCGGCGCTCTACGCGGGCGGACTCTTCACGACCGCCGACGGCGCACCGGCCGATCGCATCGCGAAGTGGGACGGCAGGACCTGGAGCGCACTCGGCACCGGGATGAACAATTGGACCCTTGCGCTCACGACCTTCGACGACGGCTCCGGCGGCGGCGTCGCGCTCTACGCCGGCGGTGACTTCTCGACGGCGGGCGGCGTGGCGGCAAAGCGGATCGCGAAATGGAACGGCGCCTCGTGGAGTGCCCTCGGAAGCGGCATGAACAACACCGTGTCGTCCCTCACCACCTTCGACGACGGCTCGGGCGGCGGTCCCGCGCTCATCGCGGGCGGCAGCTTCACGATGGCGGGCGGAGGCAGCGCCACTCGCATCGCCAAGTGGAACGGCGCCGCGTGGAGCGCGCTCGGCGGCGGCATGGACGTCAGCGTCAACGCGCTCGCCGTGCTCGACGACAAGCGCGGAGGCGGCCCCAGGCTCTTCGCGGGCGGGCAGTTTCCCACCGCGGGGGGGATAAACGTCAACTTCGTGTCCGAGTGGAGCGGCACCTCGTGGGGCGCACTCGGCAACGGCCCCAACAACGTCGTCCATGATCTCCTGGTCTTCGACGATGGTCTTGGAGGCGGACCGGCGCTCTATGCGGGCGGCGAGTTCATCAGCGCAGGAATCGCGCTCGCCGCTCGCATCGCGAAGTGGGACGGCGAATCGTGGAGCGCGCTTGGAAGCGGGCTGGGGCCCACGAATGGGGGAGTCTCCCTTGCCGTCTTCGACGACGGTCTGGGCGGAGGCCCCGCGCTCTATGTCGGCGGAGCGTTCAGCACCGCCGGCGGTGCGTCGGCCAACAAGATCGCCAAGTGGGACGGTGTCTCATGGAGCCCGCTGGGAAGCGGGATGAATGAGATCGCGGTCCGTGCGCTCGCGGTCTTCGACGATGGCGGCGGACCCGCGCTCTACGCGGGCGGTTCGTTCACCACCGCGGGCGGCAATCCGGCCAGCAGGATCGCCAAGTGGGACGGCGTTTCGTGGAGCGCGGTCGGAAGCGGAATGAACGACGATGTTCGCTGCCTGGCGGTCTTCGACGATGGGCTGGGCGGCGGTCCGGCGCTCTATGCGGGCGGCTTCTTCACCACGGCGGGCGGCAATCCGGCCAGCCTGATCGCAAAGTGGGACGGCGCTTCCTGGAGCGCCGTGGGTGGCGGGGTCACCCCCACCGCGGTCTACGCGCTCGAGGTCATCGACGACGGCCGGGGCGGCGGACCGGCGCTCTACGCGGGCGGTTCGTTCACATCGGCCGGCGGCAATCCGATGAATCGCATCGCCAAGTGGAACGGCACCACCTGGAGCGCGCTCGGGAGCGGCCTCGACAACGCCTCTGTCAACGCCATCGGGGTCTACGACGACGGATCCGGCGATGGACCCGAGATCTACGCGGGCGGCGGATTCACGAGCGCCGGCGGCAACCCTGCATTGCGCATCGCGAAGTGGGACGGCGCGACCTGGAGCGAGCTTCCTCCGGGACTCAGCAATTCCGTCACCTGCTTCGCCGTGTTCGACGATGGCTCGAGCGAACCGGCCGCCCTCTACATGGGCGGCTACTTCGCATCGAGCATGCATCCGGAGTTGCACATGGCGAAGTGGCAGGGTTGTCCCATCGAGCCGGAGTGCGCGGCGGCGGACTTCAACTGCGACGGCGTCGTTGACGGCGACGATCTCGGTGAACTGCTTGGGCAATGGGGCGACTGCCCTGGATGCCCGGCCGACTTCAACGGCGATGACGTCGTCGACGGCGATGACCTTGGAGCGCTGCTCGGAGCGTGGGCACCGATCAAGTAGTGCGCGTCGGCTACCGGTAGCCCTCTCTCGCCGAGTTGAGGGCGGCGGTGCCGCGCAGCGGCATCGCGGCGATTCAGAGAGCCGCGAAGCCAGCCCGAGTGTTTGAGGCGAAGAGGGCTACCGGAGCCGACGCCCGCAATTCGCCCTACGATGCCCGCCTTTCGCGCACGCACCCAAGGGCGAGCACTTCTTATGGCAGACGCACGGCACTACGACTTGATCGTCATCGGATCCGGACCCGGCGGCTATGTCGGCGCGATTCGCGCCGCGCAGCTCGGCATGAGGGTGGCGTGCGTGGAGCGCGACAAGCTCGGCGGCGTCTGCCTCAACTGGGGCTGCATCCCGACCAAGGCGCTGCTGCACAATGCCGAGCTCTATCGCGAGGCGATCACGCACGGCAAGGAGTGGGGAATCGACATCAAGCCCGATGCGGTCAAGGTCGACTGGTCGCGCGTGGTCGGTCGAAGCCGCGACATCACCACGCAGATCTCGGGCGGCGTCGGCTTCCTCTTCAAGAAGAACAAGATCGATCACATCGTCGGTCACGCGAAGATCCTCTCGGGCAAGAGCGCGGCGGGACCGTGTCGTGTTTCGGTGTCGAAGGCGAAGGGCGCGTACTACGGCGGCACCGGCGAAGGCGCGGGCGAAACGATCACCGCCGATCGCGTGCTGATCGCGACGGGCGCATCGCCGCGCCAGCTTCCCGGCGCGCCGAGCGACGGAAGCACGATCATCACCAGCTACGAAGCGATGAATCTGCCGAAGCGCCCCGCGTCGATGGTGATCGTCGGCTCGGGCGCGATCGGCATGGAGTTCGCGTACTTCTACAACGCGTTCGGAACGAAGGTCACCGTCGTCGAGATGATGGATCGCATCCTGCCGGTCGAGGACGACGATGTCTCGTCGGCCGCCAAGCGAGTCTTCGAAAAGCAGGGCATGACCTTCCTGCTCGGCTCGACGGTCAAGAGCGTGGAGAAGACGAAGGACGGCGCGAAGGTCACCGTGGTCGACGCGAAGGACGCGTCGAAGTCGCAGCAGTTGTCGGCGGAGACGGTGCTCGTGGCGATCGGCGTCAAGGGCCGCTTCGACGGCTTGTTCGATCCCGCGCTCGGCATCCGCGTCGACAAGGACCACATCTGGACCGATCAGCGCGAGAAGAAGGAGCCGACCTACCAGACGAGCGTTCCGGGGATCTACGCGATCGGCGATGTGATCGGCGCGCCGTGGCTTGCGCATCTGGCGAGCGAGGAAGCCGTCACTTGCGTGGAGCGCATGAAGGGTCATCACACGCTCGGCATCGACTACGGCTCGATTCCCGGCTGCACCTACTGCAATCCGCAGATCGGCTCGGTGGGCATGACCGAGCGCGACGCGAAGGCGAAGGGCCTCAAGCTGCGAATCGGCAAGTACGGCTTGAAGGCCCACGGCAAGGCGATCGCGGTCGGCGCGAACGAGGGTTTCGTGAAGATCATCGCGAGCGAGCCGTACGGAGAGATTCTCGGCGCGCACATCTTCGGCGAGGACGCGAGCGAGCTCATCCACGAGATCTGCCTCGCGCGCAGGCTCGAAGCGACGACCGAGGACATCATCAGCACGCTG
>VGXK01000210.1 GCA_016873355.1 Phycisphaerae bacterium
GTGATTGCAGACGAGCAGATCGCCGTGCTCCATGCGCCGACGCGCCGCCTGGTAGAAGCACTTGTCGTAGGTGGGACAGCGGCGGCCCATGCAGTTGTGGGCGTCGCTCTGCGCGTGCTCCCAGACGCTCGGGCGCGAGAGCTCGGGCAGCGTGCTGAGCGAGCCGTCGCGCGTGTCGTACGCCCAGTCCTCGATCACCTGCAGCGCGTGGCGCTCCTCCTCGTCGTGGAAGAGCTTCTCCGTGCGCTGGCTGGCGAGCTTGAGGCGCCGCAGCGACACGTAGTTGTTGCGCCCCTTGACGAGCACGGCGCTGAATTCGTCGGGAATCACCGCGTTGAGCAGCGGAATGTCCTTTTCGACGAGCTGCTCCTGGAGGCTGATCGTGTGCGTCACGACGACCACGCGCTCGCGCGCGGTGACGATGCGCTCGATCGCGGGGATCAGGTACGCGAAGCTCTTGCCGACGCCGGTGCCCGCTTCCACGAGCAGGCGCCCGCGCTTCGCCATGCACTCGCGCACGGCGGCGGCCATCTCGAGCTGCTGCGGGCGCACTTCGAAGCCGTCGAGGCGGCGAGCGATCGCCCCCGCGTCGCAGAGCAGTGCTTCGGCGGTGACCGTCATGAGTTCGCCTCGGTCGAATCGAGCGGCTCGGATCGCGGATCGCACGGCGGTCTCGGCGCGGACTTCGAGCGATCGCGCGGCGCAAGCAACGGCCTCCGCGCCGGCTCCCCCGGATGCCGCGGATAGGTGCGCGGCGTCCGCGAGACCTTCTCGATGCGAAGGAGTGTTCCCGTCGGCGTCGTCTTCGATTCGACGAACGCGCCGCCGAGAAGACCGATCGCGTGGCGCGCCTCCTCCAGCTCGCTCGCCGCGCGCTCGCCCTTGATCGCCATCACGAATCCGCCGGGACGCACGAACGGAAGCGTCAATTCGACGAGCACGGGCAGCGTCGCGACCGCGCGGCAGACGACGGCGTCGTAGCCCTCGCGATGGGGATGCCGACGCTCGTCCCGCTCCTGCGCCGCCGACTCCGCGCGAGCCGTCACGACTCGAACGCTGCTCAGCTCGAGCGCCCGCGCGGTCTCGTGAAGGAACCTCGCCTTCTTGCCGGTCGCTTCCAGCAGCGTGACGCGCGCTTCGGGAACGATCGACGACAGCACGATCGCCAGGACGATGCCGGGAAGTCCCCCGCCGCTCCCGACATCGAGGATCGAGGGACCGGCGCGCTCGCGATCGTTCGCGAGGCGTGCGCCCGACGCAGGCGCCGCCGGCTCGATCGACGCGAGCCACGGAACGAGCGTGAGCGAATCGACGACATGGCGCATCCACGCCGCGTCCGGGGGAACGCGGGTGAGGTTCATCGTTTCGTTCGCGCGGTAGAGGCGCTCGAGATAGTCGCCGAGTCGCCCAAGGTCGCCGGACTCGAGCTCGATCCCGAGCGCACGCGTCGCGTCGACGAACTCGGCGTTCGGTTCCGGAACGGTCACGCACGCAGGATATGCGGCGGCAGCGGCGTCGCCTCGCGCGCGAAGAACGCGCGCGATTCGCTGTCAGCCGACGCGGGGGCGCCGCTATCCGTCATCGGTTGATCGAGCCGCTTCCGTCTCTCTCGTGCGCGTTGCATCGAGCCGCGGATCGGGAGCGCCCGATCCAGGACAAGGAGTCCTCCGCATGACGTCACGAATCTCATTCGCAGTTCCGATCGCATTCGCCGCCGTGGTGCTCGGCGCATCGCCGGCGTTCGCCGGCGGAGGAGATCTCCCCGGCGAGATCATCGTCCCCCCGATCGTCGGCATTCCCGACGTGAACGTCTGGCACGACCTCTATCGAACGGGTCTCGACAACGACGGTCCCTTCGAATCCCTCGGCGGCGGCAACACCGACATCTGGGAGGTCACCGTGGTGAACATCAGCGCGGTCATGTGGGGCGACTTCCACATCAAGTTCAGTGCGGGAATCGGCGCGCTCGACATGATCTTCGTCGTCGACAACGTGCCGAAGATCACGGCGGGTCCGTGGACGGGAGGAACGTTCGCGCTCACCGCCGATGCGCGGCAGGCCGACTTCGACCATGGCCTGGAACTCCCGTGCCTCCCGCCGGGGGCGTCGCTCTCGATCAACATTCCGGTGAAGGACCCGGGAGGACTCGGATCCAACTATCACCTCATGCTCATGGCGACGCCGTGCGTCTCGGTGCCGGCGCCAGGCGCGCTTCTCTCGCTCGCAGGCCTCGTGGCGTGCGGCCGACGACGGCGCTGCTGACGACACGCACCTCGAATCTCCACTCCTCTCGCCGGTCGTGCGCCGCCGAACCCTCGGCGCACGACCGGTTGCATTGCGGCGCGATCGGACCGTCGCGGCGCGCTCGGTTCCGCGGCCCCGCGATCGGTCACGCGAATTCGAAGCTCGGCCGCTCGAAGATGCGCGGCTTGCGCAGCCCGACGCCCACGACCAGGCCGATCATCATCCACGACGCCACGAGACTGCTTCCGCCGTAGCTCACGAACGGCAGCGTCATGCCGGTGATCGGCAGCACGCCCACGGTCATGCCCACGTTCACGATCGCCTGCGCCGCGATCATGCTCACGATGCCGACGACGACGAGACGGCCGAACGGATCGCGCGACGACGCGGCGGTCGCGAGCCCCCCGGCCGTGAGGAGCAGCACCGCGCCGCAGACGGCGAGCCCTCCCATCAATCCCCAGCGGCAGGCGACGACGGCGAACACCATGTCGTTGTGCTCTTCCGGCAGGCCGTTGTGCACCACGAGCGCGCGGGCTCGCTCCTCGCCCGCGCCCCAGACGCCGCCCGCGCCCGCCAGCGTCATGGCGCGATCGGCCTGGAATCCGATGTCGCGCGTGTAGCGGTCGTCGCCCTTGATCTGCGCGATCAGCGCGTCGATGCGCTCGCGCTGATGCGGCCGCAGCATCGGATAGGCGAGCGGCGCCGCCACCGCGCCGATCAGCACGAGCGCCGCGAGATGCCGCTTGCGCGCCCCCGCCGCAAGCACCATGGCCAGCAGCGCCGGCACGAAGAGCAGCGACGATCCGAGGTCGGGTTCGACGAGCACGAGCACGAGCGGAATCGCCGTGATTCCGAACGGGACGAGCAGTCCCGGCAGACTT
The DNA here is from genome assembly GCA_016873355.1 of Phycisphaerae bacterium. Classification (GTDB taxonomy): domain Bacteria; phylum Planctomycetota; class Phycisphaerae; order Phycisphaerales; family SM1A02; genus VGXK01. Next base: position 3,126 of record VGXK01000210.1, read on the forward strand.
CGATGCGCGTCGTCCATTCGCAGCCAGGCGGCCATGACGAGCACCCACGCGATCTTGGCCAGCTCGCTCGGCTGAAAGTCCGTGATGCCGAGATTGATCCAGCGCCGCGACCCGTTGCGCGGGCGCACGAGCCACTCCGGAACTCCCGGCAGCAGCACGAAGAGCAGCAGCAGAATCGACGCGATGAGCGCCGGCCACGCCGCGCGCCGCAGCCAGCGCTCCGGAAGGATGGCCATGACCGTGCCCGTCAGGATCGCGACGACGAGGAACACCGCCTGCCGCGCCGCGCGAGGCGTGTCGGTGGTGGAGATCACTTCCACGCCGACCACGCTCAGCACCAGCGCCGCGATCACGCCGAGCCACGCCGGCGTCAGCAGATTCCAGCGCGGAGCGTGGAGCGATCGCGCCCGGCGCGCCTCCGGGCGCTGCGACACGCGCAGCGCAGGCGACGGCGAGAGCGAGCCGAGCGCGCTCACGGCGCCTCCTCCGGCGCCGCGCCGCTGCCGGCCAGGTATCCCTCCGCCATCAGCGCCCGGATCACCTGCGCCGCGAGCGGCCCGGCCACCTTGCCGCCGGAACCGCCGTGTTCCACGATCACGGAGATCGCCACGCGCGGCCGTTCGCGGCGGGAGTCGCCGACCAGCCCGGCGAACCACGCGTGATCGAGATCGTTGATCGTTCGATCGGTGTCGCCGTCGCCGTCCTCGTCGAGCTTCAGCGGCGGCGCCTGCGCCGTGCCCGTCTTCCCATGCACGCGCACGCCGTCGATCTCGAAGATCGTCTCGCGCGTGCCGTCGCCGTAGGTGATGTGATTCGCGGTGCCGTGGCCTTCTTCGACGCCCTGGCGCAATCCCTCGAGCGCGTGCGCGACGGCCGCGGGGCGAAGTTCGAGTTCGTCGCGGCGCGGCGTCGGGGTCGCGGCGCCCGCATTCGTGACGAGCACCGGCGATTGGAACGAGCCTTCGCGCGCGATCGTGGCGTACGCGTTCGCCGCCTGAAGCGGCGTCCACGCGATCGGACCCTGTCCGATTCCCAGGATCACCGGCGTCAGCGCGTCGCGCGAGGTTCGAATGCGATCGATCGCCTCGTCGCTCGGCAGCGTTCCGGCCGATTCGCCCACCGTGATCTCTCGACCGTCCGGCGTGCGCACGCGACGCGCCAGCCCCGTGCCCGGCATCTCCCCCGCGCCGAATCGGCGCAGCCATTCGCGCAGGCGATCCGGCCCGAGCTTTTGCGCCAGGGTGTAGAAGAAGATGTTGCAGCTTCGCGAAAGCGCCTCTTCGGCGCCGAGAGCGCCCTTGTCGCCGTCGCTGTGCGTGGCGAGCCCGAAGCGGGGCCGGTAGATCCAGCAGCGCGCCACGTTCGTGATCTCGGGGAAGAAGTGGCCGGTGCACACCACCGTGCCTTCGACGGGAAACGCGCCTTCCGCCGTCGCCGCGAGGTAGGTGAGCGGCTTGAGAAT
>VGXK01000211.1 GCA_016873355.1 Phycisphaerae bacterium
GTGCACGACGGCGGCGAGGGAATCCCGGCGGCGCAGCTCTCGCGCGTGCTCGAGCCCTTCTACACCACGAAGCCGCGCGGCAACGGACTCGGCCTTTCGATCTGCCGCGCCATCATCTGGCAGTGTCGCGGGCGGATCGAGTTGCGCAGCCCGCGCGTCGATCGCGAGCGTTCCCCCGGCGACGGCGCACGCCCCGGCACGAGCGTGCTCGTCGAGATTCCCTGCCGCGTCGGGAGTGCCGAATGAGCGGCGCAAAGGCCCGGCACGCCGCGCGCGGCGGCCCGATCGCGTCCACGGCGAACCCGAAGGCCGAGACCTCGAACTCCCCCGCCGCGGACATCGCGACCGAGCCTCCGCGCGGCGGCCGCGTGCTCGTGATCGACGACGAACCGGGGCTTCTTCGCGTCGCCGAGCGCATTCTCGGAGGCGAACACGTCGTCTCCACCGCGTCGCTTCCAAGCCAGGCGCTCGAGATCATCGAATCGGTGCGCCCGGACATCGTGGTTTGCGACATCCGCATGCCGGAGATGGACGGCTTCGAGCTCGTCCGGCGGCTCCGCGCCATCGACGACGGCTTCGACGTGATCTTCATGACCGGCGCGAGCGCGGAACCGGACGCCACGCTCGTTCGCGCGCTGCGCGAGCAGGCGTTCTTCTTCGTGCAGAAGCCGTTCGACCGGCAGGTGCTGCTCACGCTCGTCGATCGTTGCCTCGAACGACGACGACTGCTGCACGCGGAACGCCTGCACGCGATTCGCTTGCGGCGCGAGATCGAGGACGCGCGAGTGGTGCAGCAGGCGCTCTTGCCGAAGCCGGACGCATTCGTCGGCTCGCTCGCGGTGTCCGCGCGGCTGATCTCCAGCCAGGAACTCGGCGGCGATCTCTACGACTACGCGCCGGTCGACAACGGCCTCGCGTTCATCCTCGCCGATGTCTGCGGCCACGGCGCCAGCGCCGCGCTGCTCACCACCGTGGTCAAGACCTGCTTCCGCGCCGCGTGCGCCGATCGCTTCGACTGCTCGTCGGTGATGGATCGCCTGCGCGAGGGAGTGCGGCACTTCGGAAACCAGACCTTCGTGACGGCGATGTGCGGACACATCGGCGACGGGCGCCTGCGCTTCGTGAACGCGGGGCATCCCGACGCGATGCTGCGGCACGGCCGCGAGGTTCGCGTGCTCGAATCGACCGGACCGATCGTCTCCGGCGTCTTCGCCGCCGGCGATTGGCCGTGCGAAGAAACCGCGTGGGGCGCCGATTCGCTGCTGGTGGCGTGCTCCGACGGTTTCGCGGAAGTGCCGCGCCGCACGCTCGGCGCTCTCAGCGCCGAACTTCGGGAGGTCACCGCCGCCGGCCACTCGCCGAGGCAGATCGCCGACGAGATGCTCGCGCGCGTCGATCGCGCGCTCGGCGGGAGCCAGGCCCCCGACGATGTCACGATCCTCGCCGTCGGCCCGGCCGGCGCGGCGCGCGAGTGATTCTCACACGAGCGCCGAGCCGATCACGAACATCGAACTCGATGCGACGCGCACGACCGTACATCGTTTTCTTCATCCTGCTGCTGCTCATCGGCGCGGTGGCGAACTTCGCGATTTCGATCTGGGCGACGGGCTTCATGGCAGGCTCGCGGGCATGGACCACCGTCACCTCGCGATTCACGAACGCACCGGCTTGGCCCGGTCCCACGCCGGTGCCTTGGCCGCCGGCCACGACGCTCGACGAGACTCGTGCGTTCGCCTATCGGCACCTCGATGCGCGAACGGTCACGGCGACTCAGAGCACGCACTCGATGAGTGCCCACGAACTCGGATGGCCATTGCCCGCACTCGCCAAGTACCAGTACTGGTGGCCGTGGGACGACCCGCAGTGGGGACCGAGCTCCGCGAACGAAACCGGCATCGTCTTCCTCTGGCCCGGCGTGCTGCTGAATCCGTTCGCCTTCGCGATTCCGGCGTGGATCCTCATCGCCGCGCCGTTCCTCGCAAGGAACGCGCTGCGCCGCTCACGCGCGCGCCGGGGTCTCTGCGCGCGATGCGGCTATCCGATTCCGGCGAGCGGCGCGTGCCCCGAATGCGGCGCCGTTGCAGTGAAGTTCGTCTGACGAAGCACCGGCTCTCGGCCGGCGCCTTCGCACCAGCGCGTCACCGCTCGCCCGTGCTTCGCGCCGCTCGCGCGATGCGATCGTGGATGGCGATCCAGATTCCCTCGCGCTCGGGCGGTTCCTCGATCACGATCCGCTCGACCGCCACCTGGTCCGCTTCGCGCAGCGCCTGGTAGAGCCGCCGCGCGTAGCCCTCCGGATCCTGCGGCATCACGATCGATTGATGCGGCGAGGGCACGCTCGACGGCGAGAAGCAGAGCACCGCCGCCACCGGCCCGGGCGCCGCGAGCTCCTCCGCAAGATCCGCGGTCGTCACCACGCTCGCCGGTCGCCTCGGCGCATAGTGCACGGGCGCCGTTCCCGGCGAAATCCCCTGCTCCGAACCGACGATCGCGTGCGCTCGCCCGAGCGCTCGCCGAAGCTGATCGATCGTCACGGTCCCCGGCCGCAGCACCGTCGCCGTCGCGCCCGTCAGGTCGACCACCGTGCTCTCGATGCCGAAATCCGCCAGGCCGCCATCGAGCACGAGCAAGTGCTCCGCATCCGCGAAGTCCTCGGCCACGTGCTGCGCCGTGGTCGGCGACACGTGCCCGCTTCGATTCGCGCTCGGCGCCGAGATCGGACCGCCGAAGCAGTAGAGCAGCGAACGCGCCAGGGGATGCATCGGCGAACGCACCGCGATCGTTCCCAATCCGGCGACGCTCTCGATCGGCACCGTCTCGCGCCGCGGCAGGATCATGGTGAGCGGTCCCGGCCAGAAGCGCGACGCCAGCTTGTCGCAGCGGTGATCCCACTCGGTCACGAGGCTCTTGGCGCTCACCGCGTCGATCACGTGCGCAATCAGCGGGTTCTCCATCGGCCGCCCCTTCAGCTCGTAGATGCGCCGCACCGCCTCGGCGTTGAAGGTGTCGGCGCCGAGCCCGTAGACCGTTTCCGTGGCGAACGCCACCACGCCGCCGGCGCGCAGTTCCTCGGCCGCGCGTCGGATTCCGTCGTCGTCGTAGGGAAGGATGATCGGCATCAGCGCGATCGATCGTCCGGCTCGGTCTCGAGCTCGATCCGGTTCATCGCGAGTCCGGTTCCCATCGCCCGGTAGAGCTCGGCGATCGCCGAGTTGTAGTCGACGAGCGCCGTCGATTCCTGCAACTGCGCGCCGGCCAGTCCATCCTGGCGCTGGAACTTGAGGTTCAGGAACTCGGGGGTGAGGCTCGCGATCGTCTGCTCGGTCACGAGCAGCGCCCGCAGGTTCTCCGCCTGCGCCATTCGAAACGCGCGAGTCTGCCCGATGAGCTGATAGTTCGTCACCACGTTGCGAAGCGCGTCCTTCACCTGGAGCACCGAGTCCTGCACCGCGGTTCGATAGCCGATCACCGCCTGGCTTCGCTCGAGCCGTGCGCGCCGGAAGGTCGCCTCGCCGTATCGATTGCCGATGGCCTGCGAAAAGCTCAGCCCGACGATGTAGTCAACGAACTGCCCCTGCCCGATCTCGCTCCAGGTCTCGCCGTAGCTGCCGTCGAGTCCGCTCCACTGCGCCTGCGCGTTCAGGTTGAGCTGCGGCAGCCGTCCGTTGTCGGCGACCACTTCGCGGATCGAGGCGTCGTCGATGTCGAGCAGCGCGCGAGCGACGGAGGGACTCTGCTGGATCGCCGTCGTGATCGCCTCGCGCAGACTCGCGCTGAGCGGCTGCTCCACCATGAGGTCGGTGGGCACGATCGTCGTCTCGTCGCCGATCGGCAGCGACGGATCGTTCATGAGCACCTTCAGCCGATCGGCCGCCTGCTGCACGTCGCGCCGCGCGCGGATGACGGCGCTCTTGCGGTTCTCCACCACCGCGACGCTGTCGGCGTACTCGGCGAGCGTGGTGTCGAACTGGCGTCGCTTCGCGAGCACGTCGCGCACGTCCACGCCGGCGTCGACCAGCCAGATCTGGATCGTGAGCCGCTGTCGCGCGAGCACGAGCTGCCAGTACGCCGCCTCCGCCTGCGCCACGAGCGCGAGCAACCGCTCGCGCAGCGCCTGCATCGACTTGCGGTCGGCGTTCCTGGCGAGCCGGATCTGGGCCATGTTCACGTCGCTGCCGAATCCCTGGAGCAGCGGCTGCGTGAAGCCGAGCTGCACGTTGTCGTTCCACGACGAATTCGGGAAGTAGAACTGGACCGGATACCACTTCTGCCACTCCCAGTTCGTGGAGACGGTCACGGCGCCGCCCGTCACGAGCGGCTGCTGGATTCCGGTCGAGAAGGTCCAGGATTTCGAGTTGTTGCCGAAGACGGTCGGCACGATCTCGCCCGGCGCCGCGAAGATGACGTCCTGCGAATCGATGCGGTTGAAGCCGGTGTTCGCGAAGAGCACCGCGTCGAAGGCGGCTTCCGCACGCTCGATGTCGGCCTGCGTGACCGCCTGTTCCAGCCGCGCCCCCTGCACGCCCAGGTTGTTGCGAACGGCGGTGGCGATCGCCTGCTGAAGGCCGATCAGCACC
>VGXK01000212.1 GCA_016873355.1 Phycisphaerae bacterium
GCCGGCTTCTCGCGCAACTCCACCGTGAAGCGCACCGTTCCGCGGTGGAACTTGGTGGTGGAGAAGAAGTCCGGAAGTCCCGGGATCGGCGCCAGGTCCTCGAGGTCCTTGTTGACCTCATCCTCCGGCGGCTTCTGCTGCTCGACCCGAGGCTCCTCCTGCACGGGACCGCTGCTCGAGGGAGTGTTGGCCTGGCCCATCGAAATGCCTGATCTCTGACCGCCGCCACCGCCGCCGCGGTCCACGCCGCCGCCGCCGGAACGGCGACGGAATCCGTCGGAAGGAGGAGCGGCGCCGCCGGTGTTGTCGTCGCCCGCGGCCGGCTCCTGCGGAGGCTCGGCGACTCCTTCGCGAGCCGGCTCGCCGGGCTTGGGCGCTTCCCCGGACGTGGACCCGACCTGCACCGAGGGCGACGCCGCGTCGACGACGATTCGATAGGGAGCGTCGGGACGGTCGGCGTTGTCGCGCAGCCACTTCGCCACGGTCGAATTCAGGAAGGATCCCGCCTGCGAACGCTCGGCGAACGCCACGCCGAGCGTGACGTGGATGAACCGCTTGCCGTCCTTCGCCTCGTACTTCCCGGAAAGGCTTTCGAGCACGATGAGATTGCGATCGTCGGCCGGCAGCTTCAGGATCTCGCCGATGTCGGTCGACTCGAGCTCCACCCGGCTCGGCTTGCTCGCCAGCAGCGCGGTGTAGGAATCACGCACGAGACGCGGCCAGATGTCGCGGCCATCGAGCAGCCGCTTCATGTTCTCGGCGACGAAACCGACGTCGCTCTCCGACTCGAGCCGCCGGTACTGGTCGACGAAGCTCTTGCCCTGGCTCTTCACGCGCGAGACCTGGGTGAGCTCGCCCGGCATCTGCACGCGCTCGAGCAGCGGCCGCACGGTGAGCGCTGCGCCGGCGATGATCGCCAGCGCCGCCGCTGCTCCGAACCATCGCGTCTTGGAGGCCCAGAGCTTTTCACGGATGTTGCGAACCGGCGAGAGATTCACCTCGATCGTGCCGAGGCCGACTCCCTGGAGCGCCAGTCCGTACGCGGTGGCGAAGTTGACGCAGTGGGCGGCGAAATCCGCGGCTTCGCGACCTTCGACCCGGATCTTCTTGTACTCGTCGAGCCGGGCCACTTCGAGCTGGAGCTGCTGACCGAGGAACTTGCGAAGTCCCGGGATCTTGAAGGTGCTTCCGAGGCCGAGGATCGTGTCGATCTGGGCGTCGCGGTTGAGCGTCTGGAAGTGTCCGAGGCTGCGCTGCACTTCCTGGAGCAGGTCGCCGAAGACCGGACGCATGGCCTGCATCATCTGCTTGGCGTACTGGCTCGTGGCCGACTCCTGCTTGAGGCGCTCCGCCTTGCTGTAGCTCAGGCTGAACGCCTGCTCGAGCGCTTCGGTGAAGTGATGGCCGCCGAGCGGGAAGGTGCGGACCCAGCACTTGCCCTGGTACGCCACGATGAGATCGCTTGCGCTCGTGCCGATGTCGAGCAGCACGGTGGGCTTCTCCGGCCGCGGGTCGAGATCGAAGCATGCGCCGTTGTAGACGGCGAGCGGGCTGAGCGTGACGATCTCCGGCTGGATGCCGAGTTCCGCGTAGAGCGTGAGCCGATCGGCGATCTTCTCCTTGGTGATCGCGAAGATGCCGACCTCAACCTCCGGGCTGTCCGGCGTGGCGAAGGTCTGGTAGTCCCACTCCACCTGGTCGATCGGGAACGGGATCTGCTGCACCGCCTCGAACTTGACGATGTCGGGGATCTTCTTCGGCTCGACCGGCGGCAGCTTGGCGAAGCGAGCCAGCGCCGAGTGCCCGGGCACGCTGAGCACGATCCGCTCGTTCTCGAAGTTCTTCTGGCTGATGAGCTGGCCCAGGCTGAGCCGGATCACCTCGTTCTGATCGAGGTCCGGCGTGGTGAGGACCTTCTTGTGCTCGATGTATGCGAAGTCGTTGACGGCGACGGCGGATCCCGAGCGTTCGAGTCGAATCGCCTTGACGGCCCCGGCGCCGACCTCGATTCCCCATGCGGCTTTGCTGCTGGCCATAAAGTCCTTGGGTCTCCGTGAGAGGGTCACCCGCGACCGCGGGCGCGGCAGGTCGCTCCCGCTCGACCCGACGCGACCGATGATACCGGGTAGCCAGCGATACGCGGGCGCCGACGACTCGGTTGCCGGCAGGGACATGGCCGTGACCGAGCGACCAACCCATCGCGTCCTCGGATAGGCTGTCGATCCCGAATCGCCGCGTTCGTTGCGGCAATGCGAACGCTTCGAAGCGACATCGACATGGACCCCGAAGACGTCACGCCTCCGCCCGAGCCCGCACCCGGTGCGACGCCGGCGTCGAAGCCGCTCGATCAGGAGATCAGCGACGCGCTCGGCGATCTCGACATGAACGAGCTTCTGGCGCTGGGGGGAGAGCCGGAACGGCCCGAGGGCGGCGGCCGCACGCAGCCTCCGGGTCGCCACGAGCGGCGCGGCGCCGGCGCGGCTCCTCGCGCGGGTCGCAAGCCCAAGGGCAAGGGTCGTCGCGGCGGTCATCACGGCCACGGTCATCCGCCGAAGGCGGAGCGCCAGATCAAGCACGGCAAGGTCGTCCGGATTCACGACGGCGACGTCTTCATCGAGCTCGGGCCGGCGTCGCAGGGCGTGTGTCCGCTGGTGCAATTCGGCGACGCGCCCCCGGACGTGGGCTCGGAGCACGAGTTCGTGCTCGAGCGGCTTGATGCGTTCGAGGGCCTCTTCGTGCTCTCGCTGCCCGGCGCCACGCAGAAAGCGGACTGGGAGCACATGGAGGTGGGCCAGGTGGTCGAGGCCCGCTGCGTCGGCATGAACAAGGGCGGTCTCGAGATGGAGATCGCGCACCACAAGGCGTTCATGCCCGCGGGACAGGTCGATCTTCGCCATGTCCCGGACATCTCGATCTTCCTGGGGCAGAAGTTCCCCTGCCAGATCATCGAGCTCAGGCGCGACAAGGGCCGGATCATCCTGAGCCGCAAGGCGGCGCTCTTCCAGGAGCGCGCCCGCAAGCGCGACGAAGTGCTCGCGGAACTCAGCGAGGGTCAGCAGGTCCGCGCCACGATCACGAGCGTGCAGCCCTACGGCGCGTTCGCCGACATCGGCGGCGTGGACGGGCTCATTCACATCGCGGATCTGGCGCACGAGCGGCTCAAGCACGCGAGCGACGCCGTGAAGGTGGGCGACGAGTGCGAAGTGAAGATCCTGCGCATCGATCGCAATCAGGAGCCGCCCAAGATCGCGCTCGGCCGCAAGCAGGTGATGGCCGATCCCATCCTTCAGAAGCTGAGCGAAGTGCAGGCCGGCGCCACGGTCACCGGCCGCGTCACGCGGCTCACCGAGTTCGGCGCGTTCGTCGAGATTTCACCGGGGCTCGAAGGGCTCGTGCACATCAGCGAGATCAGCCACGAGCGCATTCCCACCGTCGATCGCGCCCTCAAGCGGGATCAGATCGTGACGGCGAAGGTGCTCTCGGTCGACTCGGATCGCAAGCGCGTCAGCCTTTCGATCAAGGCGCTCGTCGAGCGTCCCGTGCAGCGCGGGCGCGAGGGCGACATGTTCGCCCGCGACGACGGCTTCCTGCGCGACGAGGATCCCGCGATGCACAAGCTCAAGGCTCGCTTCGCGTCGGGTTCTCAGCTCAAGGGCGGTCTCGGCTGAGTTCGTCGATCATTCGCCGCAGGCCGGCGAGATCGATCCGCGGCACCGGCGCCCCGGTGAAGAGATCCAGCGACGAATCGAGCACCTGCGCCCGCGGACAGCGCGTCACCACGCATTCGACGCCCTGCTCCCGGAAGCGGATGCGATCGAGGCGCCCCCACTTCGACTCGGCCACCTGGAACGCGGGCTCTTCGTAGCCGGCGTCGACGAGCGCCGCGGCGATCTCGCCGATCGGCGCGGTGCAATGCGCGCGAATGCGCAGCTTCGGGTCGGCGTCGAGATGACCCTTGGCCGCGCGGCCGACGAGCCAGAGCTCGCTCGGGGCCGCGCGCATCTCGAGCAGCGTCATGATCTCTTCCGCGATTCGCAGCCTCTCCGCGGTGAGGGCCGCGTGGCCGGAGTCGCCGCGATCCTGCTGCATCATCGCCTCGGCATGCCGGCGCACGAGCGACTCGCTCGGCCACGACTCGGGACGAACGCCGAGTCGGTTCGCCGCGCTTCGGATGGCGCTCGGAAGGTCCCGCGACTCGCCTCGCTCGAGCAGGCGCGCCGCAAGCTGCGCCACTCGATCCGCGTCGCTCATCCAGGCTCGACCCGCACGCCCGGCGGCTCCTCCGGATCCCAGAGATCGTCGTAGGGCTGCTCGTCGCAGGCGTTCCGCAGGCAGAGGTACGCGGCCGTCGAGATCGACCAGAAGAGGCCGAGCGCGGCGCCCGAGACGAGCACCTTCACCACCTGCTCCCAGAAGTCGACGAGTCCGGATGCGACACGGGCGGTGCCGCCGATCGCCGGCGGCGGCATCTCGCCGATGCCGAAGAGGCGAGCGCCTCCCGCGCCCGAAAGCGCCGGCGCACTCGAGAGCCAGTTGCCGCTGGCGGCGGTGAGGTTGATCGTGGCCAC
>VGXK01000213.1 GCA_016873355.1 Phycisphaerae bacterium
GCTCCATCGGCGGATCCTCAAGATCCGCCTGCTTCGCCCTCCTTGCCACACTCGTCTCGCCAACGCCAGCTCGCTACGCCTGAGTCGTCACCGCTCTAGTGGATCCGCGCGGCTTCTTGATGTGGGAGCGGATCCAAGTGGCCAGTTTCGGTTCGGTGAGCGCTCCGGCAGCCAGGCTGAGAATCGTTGACAGGATCTCCGCCGCGGGCGCCTCGAGCGTCTGACCGTTTCGCTCGAGAAACACCAGCATCACGGCCAGCGCGACGCGCTTGTACCCGTCGTTGAAGGGGTGATTGCGAGTGATTCCGAATGCGTATGCCGCTGCCAGATCAGCAGGATCGACCTCGTTGTCATGCCCGAACTTGTTCCGCGGTCGGCCAAGCGCTGACTCGAGCGCGGTGACACCGCGCACGCCGGGGCGTCCGCCATGCTCGGACAACTGCTCGTGATGAAGGACCTTCACCACGAACTGCAGCACCCAGATGGGCTCCTTCACCCGTGTCCCCCATTACTTGGCGAGTTGCCGGAACACCGCGCGGTGCTTCTTGGCGACCTTGGCAGCGATCGCGAGTTGCTTCTGGGTCTCCGAGTCGTAGGGCGTCAACAGGATCCCGTCCTCGGTCTCCACCGCGAAGATCTTGTCGTCGGGGGCGAGGCGCAGTCGCGCAGCCATTTCCTTCGGGAGCGTCGCGCTCACGGAGCCGCCAACCTGTCGGATCGTTACTGGCCTCACCAAGGTGCAAACTTCAGTTGCGGCGAAGTATGACACATCTGCTACCTCGGTCGATGCACGGCCCTCCAGCGCGCAGCGACAGGCGCAGCGCGTTGCGCACGAAACGATCAGAAGCGTCCGGAAGCTCGGTGGCTCGCGCGAAGAACCGGAGTTCGCGGCTCGCGCCCGGTCTCGCTCGTGCGCACGCTCGCAACTCCGCCCCGTGCGTGAGTTTGCGAGCCGTTGCGAGAGCGTTCCTTCGCTCCAGCAGCGTGAACCGAGTGTGCGGGCGGAGCCCGCTACGGAGCGCTCACGGTTGCATCAGCTCAGGCCCGCGGGATTCACTCCCGCGCGGCCGTAAGGAAGCGAGCGGCCCCCGGTAGGGGAGCCGCTCGCGCTCAAAGTGGACCCGAGGGGAGTCGAACCCCTGTGCCGAAACGGTCGTCAAATCGCCTCTACGCGCGTAGCTGCCATTGATCGTCATTCCGTCGATTGGCCGGCAGCAGCCTCGACGAAACCAAGACCGACTGAGTGTCACACGGTCGGGTCTGTCAGCCGATTCGTGCCTGCCCGATGATTGCGGAACTCCTCCCTACCGGGCATCGGGAGGGTTCCGTGCAGCCTTGATTAGGCCGCGAGTGCGTACTGCGTGTTGGCAGTCGTTGTTGTGCATGCTTTTTGCGTGGCCAGCATGCTCCACGGCGCGCCACGAAAGGACGGGATCGTCCGGTCGAAGCCAGTTCGGGCCCGATTGTCAAAGAGGGGCGATGATAGCCGCGAGACCGTTCGAACGGCAATGCGACGGAGACCTGGGCGTGCGGCGCCGACGCGATTGCTGCGCCGCGCCTCGCTCAGGGGCCGCCGCGGTTCACGGGTGCTCGCGCGAGGTCGAAGCGCCGGGTTGAGGCTCGCACGGCATCTCGGGTGCGGGCATGATCGACGACACCTTCAGTCGATTGTGCGCATTGAGCGCCGCCACCTTGTAGCACTCGGCGAAGGTGGGGTAGTTGAAGACGGTCTCCAGGAAGTAGTCGAGTCCGCCGCCGAGGCGCAGCACCGCCTGCCCGATGTGGATGAGTTCCGTGGCCTGCGTTCCGATGCAGTGCGCGCCGAGCAGACGCCGCGTGTCGCGATGGAAGATGAGCTTGAGCAGGCCGCCGTCGTCGCCGCTGATCAAGCCGCGCGCGATCTCGCCGTAGCGCGAGACGCCGATCTCGTACGGCGTGCATTCCTTCGTGAGCTGCTCCTCCGTGGCGCCGACCATCGAGATCTCGGGGATCGCGTAGATGCCGAACGGATAGTGATCGCCCATGGGCGACACCGGCTCGCCGAACATGTGGCACGCCGCGAGTCGGCCCTGTTCGTAGCTCGTGGCGGCGAGCCCGGGGAATCCGATCACGTCGCCGGCGGCGTAGACCGTGGGAACCGAGGTCTGGAAGTACTCGTCCACCTTGAGTCGACCGCGATCGTCCGGCTCGAGCGAGATCGTCTCGAGGTCGAGGCTCTCCGTGTTTCCGGTGCGGCCGGCGGAGATCAGGATCACGTCGCTCACGATGCGCTTGCCGCTCTTCGTGACGACGGAGCCGCGGCGCGGCGAGCCGTCGAGCACCTCGACCGTGGAGACCTCCTCGTTCATGCGGAAGGTCACGCGCAGGGCGCGGAGTTGGTGCATGAGCTCGTCGGTGAGCTCGCGATCGATGAAGGAGAGCGGCCGATCGACCTTGTCGACCATCGTCACCAGCACTCCGGCCTGCGCGAACATCGACGCGTACTCGACGCCGATCACGCCCGCGCCCATCACCGTCATCGAGTGGGGCAGCTCGCGCATCTCGAGGACGTTGTCGCTCGAGAAGATCGTCTCGCCGTCGCAGCGCACGCCCTTGGGGAGGATCGCGCGGCTGCCCACTCCGATGAGCACGTGGGCGGCGCGCACCACGCGCGTCGAGTCCGACGCCTCGATCCGCAGCGTGTTCGGATCGATGAAGGCGGCGAGGCCCGGCAGCACCGCGACATCGTTGCGATCGAGCTGGGAGCGGACGGTCGTCGACTCGGTCTCCATCACCTCCTGCACGCGCGCGACGAGCTGCGGCATCGTCGGGCGCACGCGCTGGATGTTCGTGGAGTGGATGTTCCGCACGACGGCTTCGCGCGTCACGTTGCGAACGGCTTCGCGGAAGGTCTTGCTCGGGATCGTGCCCGTGCGCAGGCAGGAGCCGCCGAGCAGGGGCGCCTTCTCGACGATCGCGGCGCGCTTGCCGAGCTTGGCGGCCTGGATGGCGCATCGGATGGCGGCGGGGCCGCTGCCGATGCAGACGAGGTCGTATTCGGCGCTGGCGCTCATCGGGATGCGCCGAGCATATCGGCGCGTCCGCTTGCGATCGTCGCGCGGAGCGTCAAGAATCCGTGCATGTCGACGCGGATCCGCGTGCTCTTCGTCTGCCTCGGCAACATCTGCCGCAGTCCCGTGGCGGAGGGCGTGTTCGTCGATCGAATCCGGCGACGGAGGCTCGATCATCGCTTCGAGGTGGACAGCGCGGGACTCGGCGCCTGGCATGCGGGCGAGCTCCCCGACGAGCGGGCGCGGCGCGTGGCGGCGAAGAACGGCGTGTCGCTGCCGTCGCGGGCGCGGAAGGTGGACGACGACGAGTTCGCCCGGTGGGACTGGATCGTCTGCATGGACGAGCAGAATCGGCGCGGGCTCGAGGGCCTGGGCGCGCCGGCGCCGCGCGTGCGGCTGCTGAAGTCGTTTTCGGCGCGGCCGGTCGGCGCGTCGATCGAGGTGGACGATCCGTACCAGGAGGGACCGGAGGCGTTCGATCGCATGTTCGCCGAGATCGTCGAGGCGGTCGAGCATTTCATCGATCACCTCGTCAAGGAGCATGCGCTCGACGACGCGGCGCCGGACCGGTCGGCGACGGCGAAGGGCGATGCGCCACGATCGGCGGCGCCGGGCGCCGCGCCGGGCGCGGTGGAGCCGCAGCGTGGAGCTTGATCCCGCATCGCTGCCGCAGGGCGAGCGCTACAAGATCCTGATCGGCGCGATCGTGCCGAGGCCGATCGCGGTGGTGGGCACGGCGGCGCCCGACGGATCGAGCGTGAATCTCGCTCCCTTCAGCTTCTTCGCGGGCGCCGGCAGCGAACCGATGTCGCTGCTCTTCTGTCCCGCGAACGACGAGCACGGCGGCGAGAAGGATTCGCTCCGCAACGCGAAGCCGCGCGACGAGGGCGGAGCCGGCGAGTTCACCGTGAGCGTGGCGGCGGCGCCGATCATCCGTCGCGTGGTCGCCGCGGCGGAGGCGCTTCCGTATGGCGCGAGCGAATTCGAGCTCGCGGAACTCACGCCGGAGCGTGGAAGCGCCGTCGCCGCGCCGTTCGTGCGCGAGAGCCCGGTCTCGTTCGAATGTCGAACGAAGCAGGTGGTGCGCCTCGGCGCCGGCGTGCCGAACGCCGGCAACATCGTGATCGGCCAGGTCGTGCTCGTGCACGTGCGCGACGATCTGATCGACGCGAATCGGCGCATCGATCCCGCGAAGCTCGATGCGATCGGCCGCATGGGCGGTCTCGGCTACTGCACCACGCGCGATCCGTTCGAGCTGCCGTGGGGCGCGAAGGCGCTGCGAGTGCCGGATCCGCGGTAGCGCGCAATGAGCGCCGGACACGCGAAGGCGCCGCGAGCAGGGAGGCGTGTGTTCGTTCGGTGCGCTGCGCGGAAGCATGAGGGATCGCGCGAACGGCATTCTGAGCGTCCGCGGCCGTGCCGCGAAGCGATGTGGGGAGGGGCCACTCGGCTATGGACCCTTGCGTCCGCCGGAAGGCAGGGCTAGGCTCAGAGCCTCAGTGGCGGGCG
>VGXK01000214.1 GCA_016873355.1 Phycisphaerae bacterium
ACGGTCCGATGCCGACGAGGTCGCGATCGTGCATCGGCGCCTCTTCGCCCGGCTCGAGGCGCACGCCGTTCACCCACACGCCGTGCGTCGAGTCGAGATCGGTGATCGAAAGCCGCCCGCTTCGCAGCGAGAGCTTCGCGTGGTGGCGCGACACGGCGGCGTCGTCGAGCGAGAGCAGCGATTCGGCGCTTCGGCCGATCGTGAAGTCGCCGTCGTCGCGGAGCTGCACGGGTGCGCGGGACGGTCCGCTTGCGACGGCGATCGTCACGGGCGTGATGGACGCTGCGGTCGAAGCCATGTCGCGGGTTCTATCACTTCGAGGCGAGCGCCCGCCAGTGCTCGGCCTCCGCGCTCAGGCCGCGCGACGCGAAGGCGGCCGCCACGAGCGCGCAGATCGTGCGGCGGGGGCTGGCGCCGGGCGGCAGCGCGCGGACGAGCTGCGGCTCCGCCGTGCGCAGGATGCCGCGCGCCTTCTCGATCTCGCCGAGTCCGACGAGCGCCGCGGCCTCGACCGCGCTGCTCTCGGCGACCCACCAGTGTCCCGGGATCGCGGTGCGATTGAAGTCGAGGTTCGGCTGGATGGCCGCGAGCGCGTCCGCCCAGCGCCCGGCGAGCAGCAGCGCCTGCGCGTCGAAGAAGGCGGCGCTCGAGGCGAGTTGCCGCCGCTGGCTTGCGCGCTCGACGCGATCGAGCCAATCGCGCGACGACGCGACCGCGCGAAGCGCGGCGGCGGAATCGCCGGAGGTGATGAGCACGCGGGCGCGATCGAGCATCAGATCCGCCCAGGCGGCGGCGTCGTCCGGATCCGTCTCGCGCTGAAGCGTCGCGGCGCGATCGAGGGCCGAGAGCGCCGCGGGAAGCGAGCCGCGCTGCTCGTCGATCGCCGCCTGCGTGCGAAGCGCCTCGATCGAGGCGGCCGCGGCGGCGCTTCCGAGCGTGCCCAGGAGCGCCTGCGCCGCCGCGATCTCGCGCGACGCGGAGCCGGAGTGGCCGAGCGAGAGCAGCGCCTTCGCCAGCGCGATGCGCACTTCCGCCTGCGCGCGGGGTCGCTCCTGGAACGGCGCCACGATCGCCTCGCGGGCCTGCGTGAGCAGCTGCTCGGCGGTGAGCGACGCGCCCTGCGCCGAGCGATCGAGCGACATGCTCGCCAGCAGCGAGAGCAGCGCGCTCATCGCGTCGTTCGCCTCGTGCAGGGCGCGCTCGGCGCTCTGGCGAGCGTCGCGCTCGACGCGATGGGCGACGATCGCCGAGCGCAGCGCCGCCGTCACGACCGCGGTGGTGGCCAGCAGCATGATCGCGACGACGGCCGCGGCCGCCACCGCCGCGCGATGCCGCAGCACGAACCGCGAGAGCAGGTAGCCGAACCGACGCGGCGCCGCGTCGACCGGCCGATGCTCGAAATGCCGCACGAGGTCGGCGGCGAGATCGGCGGCCGAGTCGTAGCGCCGGGCGCGATCGACGGCCAGGCAGCGCATCGTGATCCAGTCGAGATCGCCTCGCAGCGCCGCGACGAGGCGCGAGGGCGTGGTCGAGCGCCGGGCCGCGACGTCCGCCGCGACCGTCGGCTCGAGCCGGGAGACCAACTCGGAAGGCGGCGCCGCGCCGCGCTCGACCCGTTCGACGAACGACGGGAGATCCGCGGGATCGGCGCGGCCGTGCGGCGGCGAACCCGTGAGGAGCGTGGCGAGCACGGCGCCGAGCGCGTAGACGTCGCTGCGCGTGTCGATCTCGCGGCCGAGCGCCTGTTCCGGCGACATGAACTCGAGCGTGCCCGCGGGCGGCGCCGTCTCCGGCGCGTCGCCCGAGATCGCTTCCGCGATGCCGAGATCGATGATCTTGGGAATGCCCCATCGCGGGGTGCCGTCGCCCGCTCCGGCGGGCGCGACGAGAATGTTCCCCGGCTTGAGATCTCGATGGATCACGCCGTTCTGGTGAGCGTGATGCACGGCGCGGCAAATCTCCTCGAAGAGTCGCAGCCGATCCTCGATCGGCAGTCTCGCCTCGTCGCAGTGGCGCAGGAGCGGAAGTCCGCGCACGTACTCGAGCGCGAACCACGGACGACCGTCGTCGGTGACGCCCGCGTCGAGCACGTGGGCGATGCTCGGGTGATCGAGCCGCGAGAGCGCCCGGCGTTCGCGATCGAAGCGATCGATGACGCTCTTCGCGGCGCCCGCGTTCTTGAGCACCTTGAGCGCCACGCGGCGCGGGATCGGCTCGCGCTGCTCCGCGAGATAGACGACGCCGAAGCTTCCCTCGCCGAGCACGCCTCGCAGCGCGTACGGGCCGATGCGTTGCAGCGCGTCGGGACTCCGCTCGATCGGACGCAGCAGCGGCGACGGCGTCGGCGAAGCATCTGCGTCGGTCGGCAGAGCGTCGATCACGCGAGCGGCGAGTGCCGCGTCGCCGGCGCATTCGCGGCGAAGCCACGCCGATCGGTCCGCCGCCGGAACGAGCGCGGCCCTTCGCACGAGATCGGCGAGCGATTCGGCTCGATGCGCCGGCACGAGCGGGAATGGTACGGGATCGCCCGACGAATCCGACCGCTCGTGCTATCGTCCATGCCATGACCACGGCCACGCCCGATGCGGCGCGTCGCACCGCGGATTCGTTCCGGCTCGACGGCCTTCGCGCCGTCGTCTGCGGCGCCACGCAGGGAATCGGCCGCGCGATCTCGCTCGCGTTCGCGGATCGGGGCGCGGCGGTGACGATCGTCGGCCGCAACGACGAGGGGCTCGCGAAGGTGGCGGGGGAGATGAAGGCAATTTCGCGAAGCGGCGTCGAGCACTCGGGCGCCGCGGCGACAGCGGGCGCGGGTGCGAGCGCGGGCACGAGCGCGGGCACGGGCGCGGGCGCCGATCACCGCACGCTGCTCTGCGACTTCACCGATCCCGCGTCGGTGGCGAGGGCGGCGGAAGAGGAGGCGAAGCGGGGCGCCGCGCACATCCTGGTGCACAACACCGGCGGTCCGGCGGCGGGATTCGCGATCGACGCGGCCCCGGAAGAGTTCGAACGAGCATTCCGCATGCACACGGTCACGGCGCAGGCGCTGGCGCGGGCGTTCGTGCCCGGCATGCGCGACGCGAAGTACGGCCGCATCCTCTGCATCACGAGCACGAGCGTGGTCACTCCCATTCGCGGCCTCGGCGTGTCGAACACGATCCGCGCCGCGATGGCGAACTGGTGTCGCACGCTGGCGGTCGAACTCGCTCCGTTCGGAATCACCGTGAACAACATCCTGCCGGGATTCACGCGCACCGCGAGGCTCGAGGCGCTCTTCAAGGGTCGCGCCCAGCGGGCCGGCAGCACGCTCGAGGAAGTGCAGCGCGATGCGCTGAAGTCCATTCCCGCCGGACGAATCGCCGATCCGTCGGAGATCGCGGCGGTGGCGGCGTTCCTGGCG
Organism: Phycisphaerae bacterium; assembly: GCA_016873355.1. GTDB lineage: Bacteria > Planctomycetota > Phycisphaerae > Phycisphaerales > SM1A02 > VGXK01. Next base: position 3,401 of record VGXK01000214.1, read on the forward strand.
TCACCGGCGGCGTCGTATCTCACCGGCGTCAACATTCCCGTCGACGGCGGAAGGTTGGCGCAAGGATGACGCGGCGCTTCCGATCTCCGGTGCGCCGTGCGCACGCGGCGCATGCGGCGCGAGCGGCTTCGATCGCCTTGGCCGCGGCGATGTCGTTCGTGGCATGCGACACGCCGCCGCCGGGACCGTCGCCGCAGGGCGTTCGCGACACCACCGCCGATTTCATGCCGCCCGGCAGCACGCTCCAGGGTGCGCGTCGACTGGTGGTGACGGTGAATCCCGACAAGCTCGATCAGCGCGGCGGCTACTCGGGCACCTTCACGCTCACGAATCGCGGCTCGAAGACGGTGATCCTCGCGAGCGTCGTCACCGCGTCGAATCGCGTGAAGGCGAGCGCACCGGGCGCGATGCCCTTCCGAGTCGATCCGGGCAAGAGCTTCTCCGTGACGGTGAGCGTCAATCTGCCGTGGGATCGTGCGCTTGCCGACGGCGGGCTCGCGAGAGTGCTCACCACCGACGGCGAAACGATCGACCTGTGGCTGCAACTGGTGAGCGACGCGCCGGTGACGCCGAACAGCGCCGGCAATCCGCCGGACAATCCATCCGGCACGGAACCGCGCTCGCCGCAACCGTCGGGCTGGCGCTGAACGCGCGCGGAGCGCCGAACCGCGCGAGCGGAGTCTCCGCCGTGATCGAGGAACTGGGAAACATCATCGACGGATCGGAACGGCCGCCACGACGCGGTCGGTGGATCGACGTGGTCGAGCCCGCGACGGGCGCCGCGTTCGCACGATGCGCCGCCTCCGATTCCGCCGACGTGGACGATGCGGTCGCCTCCGCGACCCGCGCGCTTCCCGAGTGGAGCCGCATGCCGGTCGAGCGGCGCGCGTCGCTCATGGAGGCGCTTGCGGCGATCGTGGAGCGGGATCTCGAGAAATTCGCGCGAGCCGAGTCGATCGACTCGGGCAAGCCGATCGCGCTCGCTCGCTCGATGGACATTCCGCGGGCGGTGACGAACCTGCGCTACTTCGCGAACCTGGCTCGCGAACAGGCGAAGGCGCCGGAGCGATCGGAGACGGACGCGATCTTTCCCGGCGGCAAGCGCGGGCCGGCGCGAAGCGAAGGG
>VGXK01000215.1 GCA_016873355.1 Phycisphaerae bacterium
TCGCTCCGGCCGGGGCGCGCGAGTCGCGCGTGCGCGAGCTCGACGAGCGGCTTCGCGCCGCCGCCGCGGCGCTCGATCAGCGAAGCGATCGCCCGCCGTCGACGATCAGGTGAACGCCGGTGAGGTACGGCGCATCGAGCAGCAGCCACTCGACGGCGCCCGCTGCATCGTCCGGCGCACCGGATCGCCCGAGCGGAACGCGCGACTCGTAGGCGCGCCGCTCCTGCTCCGGAACGTCCTTCGGCCACGCCACCACGCCCGGATGCACCGCGTTCACGCGCACGCGCGGCGCAAGCTCGATCGCCAGCGAGTCGACCATCTGCCCGAGCGCCGCCTTCGACATGAGGTACGGCGCGAATCCGCGCACGGGCCTGCCGCGCGAATGCATGTCGCCGAGGGCCACGATCGCCCCGCCTCCCGCACGCGCGGATCGGGCAAGGGCGGCGGAAAGGCCCAGCGACAGCGCGAGCGACGCCGCCGCGTTCACGCGGAAGTGCGCCTGCGAATCGCGCAGCGCGGCCGATGCGAGCGACGCCGCGTCGTCCGGCGCATCGAATCGGGCGTAGCTCGCCGCGTTCAGCACGAGGCCGTCCCATGGTCCGTCGGCGTGCGATCGCACGAACGCTTCGAGCGCCGACGGGTCGCCGAGGTCGAGCTCCGCCACCGTCGCGCGCGGCGCTCCGGAGACGGCCTCGATCTCGCGCCGCAGGGCGTCGATCTCGTCGTTGCGGCGCCGGCAGTGCAGCACGACCTCGCACCCGCGTCGGGCGAGCCGCAGCGAGATCGCGCGGCCGACGCGCCGGGACGCGCCCGTTACGAGCACGCGCGGACGATCCGTTCCGCCGGTCATTCGTCGTCACGATCGGGCGGCGCGGCGCGGCGTCCCGACTCCCGCCAGGCATCGAGCGGCGGCGCCTCCGACGACGCGCGGCCTCGCTCGCGAGCGCTGCGCCGACGATGAAGCGAGAGCAGCAGCAGCGCGGCCGCCGTCACGACCGCCACGATCACGAGCGCAAAGAGCAGCAGCGCCGCGAGCGCTCCACGACCCTGTTCGACGTCGATGTCCGCCGGGCCCTGCACGGGGGGCCGAGTATACGGACGCAGGACGAGCGCTCCGCGCCTCCGCGTAGAATCCCCGTCTTCGGTCCGCATGTCGCTCCAAGCGCTTCAGCATCTGCGCCAGAGACTCAAGCGCCGCCGCAAGCGCATCGCCTTCGTGGTCGGTGCGGCGCTGCTGATGACCGCGGCGATCTGGGGCGTGCTCGTCGAGGGAACGCTGCTTCGCCACCTCGTCGCCGCCGCGATCGGCTCGCGCCTGAACGCCACCTGTGCGATCGATCACTTCCACTGGAACGGCTGGAATCGTGCGGAGATCCGCGGCCTTTCCCTGCGCGTGAAGGACTGGCCCGAGATCGCGAGCGAAGTGATCTCGATCGGCTCGATGAGTGCCGACTTCGATCCGCTTCCGCTGCTCTGGGGATCGCTCGCGCTCACGGACATCTCGATCGATCGCATGACGATCCGCGTCATCGAGCGCCGCGGCGATCGCGAGCTCAACATCCTCGATCTTCGCCTTCCCGACACGCGCGGCTCGACCGTACGGCCGCCGCGCATCAACATCAGCGACCTTGCCCTCCATGTCGGCGAGCTCGACGAGCGCAAGGGCGAGCTCCGGTTCGAAGGTCGCCACGATCTCGTCGGCAGCGTGACGAGCGACGAGCAGGTGCGCGGCCAGTGGAAGCTCGTGCTCACGCAGAAGGGCGCCGGCGATTCGCCGCCCGCGACGCTCGAAGGCACGCTCTCCGGCGCCGACTTCGACTACTCGGTCACGCTTCGCAATCTCGAGCTCGACGAGTCGATCGAGCGCCTGATGCCGCGGGGCGTGCTGCCCATGTGGGAGGAGCTCGGCATCCGCGGCCGGATCGACGCGGTCACGCTCGCCGGCAGTCGCGACCAGCAGGTGCGCGAAGCCCGCATTCGCGTCAGCGACATCTCGGTCACGCTCCCGAAGACGATCGGCATGGAGGAGATCTGGGCGCGCTACCGCCACGGCGCGATCGAGCCCGACGTCGGGGGTCCCCGGATTCTCGTTCGATCGGGCGAAATGGAGTTCCGCGACTGGATGCTCGTGCTGCGCGAACTGCGCGGCGAGCTCACCTCCTCGGACGAGTCGCAGCAGGTGGTGCCGCTTCCGATGTCGCTCTCCTTCTGGATCGATCTGTATCGCGGCCGCACGCAGATCTGGAGCGCGGCGTCGGCTCGAGAGTGGGCGGAGACGGCGTTCGAGCATGCCCCCTTCGGTCTGCATCTCCAGGTGGAGAACTACACGATGCGGGAGGTGGACGGCGAGGCGCCGACGCTCGAGCTTCCGCGTCTCGCCGCGGAGATCCTGCACAACTTCCAGGTGCGCCAGGGCCGCGTCTCGATCGACGCCTACGTGACGCGCGACGAGCCTTTCTGGCGCGGCGAGGAACCGCGCGAGTCGCCGCCGCTCGAGGGTCCGATCGCCTCCGAGATCCAGGTGCGCGGCAGCCTGCTCATCAACGAGGGCGAGGGCGCGTACTTCAAGTTCCCGTACCTGCTGACCGACGTGCAGGCGCACATCACCTTCGAGAACGACCTCGTGGAGGTGGAGCGGCTCCGCGGGAAGGGATCCGGCGGCTCGGAGATCCTCGTCTCGGGCACGGTGATCGATCCGGGAGACGACGCGGGCGTCGACCTTCGCATCATGACGGCGTCCGCGCCGATCGACGAGGCGCTCGAAGGCGCGCTCGTCGACTCCCCGGCGCAGCGCTTCCTGAAGCTGCTCTTCTGCCGGCCGGCGTTCGAGTCGTTGCTCGAGGCGGGACTGCCCGGATCGGAGGTCTCGCGCATGCGAGAGCGGCGCGAGCGGTTGCTCCGCTCCCTTGCCGAAACGGACTCGACGCGCGCCCCGGATCCCGATCGCGTGAAATCGCTCACCGAGGGGCCCTGGCCCCGCCCCGAGCCGCAGAAGCGCCGCGCCGGAGATCCCGCCGCCGCCGAGGCGATTCGGCGCTTCGCGTCGATCGACTGGCTTTCGCGCTTCCGTCCCGGAGGCCGCTGCGCGCTCGACCTGCGCGTGCGGCGCGACGTGGGAGGCGGCGACCTGGTCGAGACGACCGGCCGCATCGTGCTCATCGAGTCCGACGCGCTCTGCGAGCCGCTTCCCTATCCGATCCACGTGCTCGGTCGCGACATCGTCGGCGCCGCCGCCGCGACGATCACGGTCGAAGACGAACGGATCGTGCTGCCCGACGGCGGCCTGCGAATCCAGCTTCCGGGCGGCGGCTCGGGCTCGATCCAGGGATGGATCGACCTGCCTCGGACGAGCGGCAACGATCGCATCGTGATCCCGCACCTGACCGTGCGCAACTCCGGCGACGCGATCAACGACCTGCTGCTCGCCGCGATTCCCGTCGACAACCCGAGCGGTCCGATCCTCGGTCCGTCGAACGGCTGGCCGGGCACGCGGCGTTCCGAGACGGCGACGCTGCTCGAGCGCATCGGCCTCGAGGGCGTGCTCGACACGGTGATCGAGATCGGCGGCGACGGCAAGGGCGCCATCACCTGGCGGCTCGACCTCGAACTCTCCGACGGCACCGCGAAGCCGCGCGAGAGCCTCGGCGCCGACGTGGCCGAATCCGGCCTCGAGTGGCCGCAGGGATTCGATCTCGACCGCTGCCGCGCGAAGGTCCTCGTCGACGAGCGCACGGCGCGCCTGAGCGAGTTCGAGGGACATGCCGACGACGGAATCGTTCGGGCGCGCGGGAGCGTGGATCTCGTGTCGCTCGATCGCGAGCTCTCGGTCGATTTCGAGAACATCGGCGCCCACGAATACCTGGTGAACCTGCTGCCGCACTCCGATCGCGAGACGGGCCGGAGCTTCTGGCATCGCCACGAGCCCGCCGGCGCCTTCGACGCGTCGCTGCGCTGGGATCACGACGAGGACGGCGCCACGCGTCGCGAACTCGTGGTTCGCCCGCGATGGTTCTCCTTCACCGCCGATCCGCCGGGCGCCGAGCCGCCGTTCGAGCGACGCAGGGTCGAGGTGCGGCATCGAGCCGGCGACGTGGCGATCCTCGGATCGACGATTACGGCGCGCGGATTCGAGATCGACGTGGACGAGGCGGGGCTGCCCGTGTCGCGACTCTCGATCGACGGCGTGCTCGCGGCTCCGGAGCGCAACGCGCGCGGCGCCCTTCGCGCGGCGTGGACCGGCGCCGATCTCTCCTCCTCGGCCCTGCTCGAAGGACTCTCGCTCGCGGACGCGGACGAGGCGGTCGAGCTCTGGTCGTCGCTCCGACCTTCCGGCCGCTTCGACGCCGAGCTCGGTCTCGACCCGGCGGGTCCGGGCCTGGAGCGCGTTCCGCGCGCGACCGCGCGGCTCCGCCGCGTCGACGCGACCGTCGACGGCGTCGCGACGAGTCTCGAGGTGGAGCCGTCGTCGAGCCCCGTCGAGATTCGTCCGCCGCTCGTCCGCTTCGCCGACTTCCGGGC
>VGXK01000216.1 GCA_016873355.1 Phycisphaerae bacterium
CCGCTGGCGATCGACCGACCGCCCGATGTGCGCCTCACCTTCTTCGCGGTGGTCCTGCTCGCCGCCTCGGGCGGCGTCTTCGCGGGCGCCCTGCTCGGCGGCCTCGACGGCGCGCTCATGACCCTTCCGTTCGCCGTCGCGCCGATCGCGGCGTTCGTGGTCGTCATGATCTGGAATCGCGGGGACGCTGCGAGACGCGTCGGCCTCTTCGTCTCGTGGCTCGTCGTGGGGCTCTCGCTTTCGCATCTCGAGCGCATTGAGGACACGATGCTCGTCGATCGCGACATGGGGGCGAGGGAGATGGTCGAGCGCGTGCGACGCGCCACCGGGTCTCGGCAGCCGCAATTCGTCGTCTACGCGTTCCGCAATCCCACGATCGACTTCTACGCGCAAGGCGAGCCGCTCATGGTCTGGAGCGTCGGCGACCTTCGCTCCGTGTGGCCGAAGCTGCGCACGGATCACGCGATCCTGCTTTGGCGCGACAAGTACGAATGGATCGTGCGCGAATACCCGCGCCTGGCCGAAGTGCTCGTGCCGCTCGGCGCACCGACCGAAGCGGACGGCGACGCGGACGGCGCGAGCGCATCGATCTGGAATCGCTGGGCCGGCAAGCCCACCGTGATCCTCCGCATGACGCGACAAGCGGAGATGGACGATCCCGATCCGCCGAACGCGCGAACTCCCGAGCCGCAGGAGTGAAGCGAGCGGCGAGCGCGTTGCGAGCGCGCGGGAGCCCGGCGCGCCGCACGAGTGACAAACTCGCGCGACCCGGCTATCATCCGCCTCTTCGCCGGTAGCCTCGGGCCTGGAGTTCCAGGCATGTGATCGCGGGCCGTGTCCCGCATCAAAGGCAGAATTGCCCTGGGAAACTGTCGGCAACGCACCCGTGAAGGTCGATGACCTTCGTGCGGATGCGTTCCAACCCAGGACGGCCGGAACCGTTCTTCATCAGGCTCGCCTGACGCCTCGCCCATCGGCGAGCGTGACTTCCGTACCGATCCGCCCGCGCGGTCATTGCCTCGCGGTTGCAAGGAGTCCGTGTTTCTTGATTTCGTCCGCAACGATCGCTTCGTCCGATTCCATGGCCGCGCCCGTGCCGAACACGCCGCATCAAACTCACACGACCGCTCGCCCGTCCGCGTCGACCGCGCCTGCGTTCGACGATCTCGGCCTCGTCGATCCGCTCCGCCGCGCCCTGCGCGACGACGGATACGAGACGCCGACGCCCATCCAGGCGCAATCGATTCCCGCGCTGCTCGCCGGACGCGACATGCTCGGCTGCGCACAGACCGGCACCGGCAAGACGGCGGCGTTCGCGCTGCCCATCCTCCAACGCCTGCACGCGTCGCCGCGACGCGGCACGCAACCGCGTGCGCTCGTGCTGGCGCCGACGCGCGAGCTGGCCGTGCAGATCGCCGAGAGCTTCCGCAGCTACGGCAAGCACACGAAGGTCTCGGGCACCACGCTCTTCGGAGGCGTGAGCCAGTTCCACCAGGTGAAGGCGCTTCGACGCGGGGTCGACGTGATCGTGGCCACCCCCGGAAGGCTGCTCGATCTCATGGAGCAGGGCTTCGTCGATCTGTCGTCGATCGAGGTCTTCGTGCTCGACGAGGCCGATCGAATGCTCGACATGGGATTCATCAAGCCGATCCAGCGCATCGCCGCCGCCGTGCCGGCAAGGCGCCAGACGCTGCTGTTCTCCGCGACGATGCCGCAGGAGATCGTGCACCTCGCCGAGGCGCTGCTGAGCGATCCGGCGCGAGTGGCGGTCACCCCGGTGGCGTCGGCCGCGCCGAAGATCGAGCAGTCGGTTCACCTGGTGCCGAACGCGGGCAAGTTCGCGTTGCTCGAGACGCTCCTGAAGCATGAGTCCGTGGAGCGGGCGCTCGTCTTCGTGCGAACGAAGCACGGCGCCGATCGACTCTCCCGCAAGCTCGAGTCGTCGGGTCTCCGCGCCGGCGCCATTCACGGCAACAAGGCGCAGAACGCGCGGCAGCGGGCGCTCGAGGCGTTCCGAAACGGCCGCATGCCGATTCTGGTGGCGACGGACGTCGCCGCGCGCGGCATCGACGTGGACGACGTGAGCCATGTCTTCAACTTCGACCTGCCCTTCGAACCCGAGGCGTACGTGCATCGCATCGGCCGCACCGGGCGCGCGGGCGCGGTCGGAACGGCCGTGGCGTTCTGCGATCGCGACGAGCGCGGAATGCTGCGGGCGATCGAACGACTGCTCGGCACCTCGATTCCGCGGGCCGACGGAAGCGACGAATCGCACGAGGACGATCACGCGGGCGAGCCGGCGCGGCGGGGAAGCGGGGGGCCGAACGGTTCGCATCGCGGCGCGAAGCAAGGCGCGGGCCGAGGCCGGGGCGGAGCGCCGGGGCGCGGCCCCGGCGCCTCGTCGAAGCGAAGTCCCAAGCGCGGACACGATCGCGGCTTCGACCCGCGAGGCGCGAAGCCGCACGCGAATCGTCCGGCGCCTCATGGGGCGTCCGAGCGCGGTGGCGAACGCGGCGGTGAAGATCGAACCGGCGCCCCCGGGCGCAGAGTCGGAACGCACGCCGCGCACACTCCGTCGACGCCGAACTTCCGAATGACCCGAGGCTGGCACAAGCCGACGAAGCGCCGCTGAACGATTGCCGCCGCCCGGCGGCGATGTCGGCGCGCTCGACGAACTCACGAGCCGCACGAGTTTCGGTGGCGCTCGCTCACGAAGCGGGCGCCACCGGCTTCGTGATGCGCGTGCCGCACTTGGTGCAGGTACTCAGCTTCGCATCCGCCCAGAACTCCTCCATCGCGCGGGAGAAGTGCTCCACGATGTCGCTGCACGCGAACGCCTTGTCGTAGACGAGTTCCTCGCACTTGGGGCAGAAGAACATCAGGTGCTCCTTCTCGTTCGGCGGGCGCCGACGCTCCACCACGAGCCCGAGCGTGTTCGGCCCGCGCTGCGGCGAATGCGGCACGCCCGGCGGAATGAAGAAGACCTCGCCTTCGCGGATCGGAACATCGCGCACGCCCTTCGAATCGCGGATCTTCACCTTGATGTCGCCCTTCAACTGGATGAAGAACTCCTCGCTGTCGGTCATGTGGAAGTCGTTGCGGGCGTTCGGCCCCGCGATGATCATCACGAAGAAATCCTTGCCCGAGTAGAGGTACTTGTTGCCGACGGGCGGCTTCATCAGGTGCCGGTTCTCGCCGATCCACTTCATGAGATCGACGGCGCCGGCCACGGAGCCGTCGGTCGCCCATCCGGTGGGATTGCCGAGCTCGTCGAGCTTGGCGCCGGCGTTGGCGCTCGAAGAGGTGATCGTGCTCATGGTGCCTCCGTTCAGTCGTGGTCGCGGTCGCGGTCGCGCGGAGCGACGCCGACCTCAGGATACGCTTCGAGCCATGGAACGCGGCGCGGCGGCGACGATCGAATGGCGCATCCAGCCGATCGTGATGCGGACGCCGCAGTTCGTGCTGGCCCTGCTCGCGCTCGTCGTCTTCTTCGCGCTCGTGAGCTGGATCGAGGGGGAGATGGTCATCGGCGCGCTTGCGTCGCTCATTCTCTTCGCCGCGCTCATCAACGCGTTCCTTCCGAGCTCGTATCGAATCGACGACGAGGGGCTGCTCGTCGACCATCCGCTGCGTCGTCGCCCGATTCCGTGGCGCGAAATCCGCCGGGTGAGCTTCGACGCCTCGGGTGCTTTGGTGAATTACGGAAGCGGTCGCGGACGCGAAGTGTCGATCACCTTCCCGCGCCAGAGCTCGCGCGTGGACGAGATCGCGGCGGCGCTGCGGGCTCGTGCGGGCGCGAGCGGCGGCCCGGACGCCGACCGTCGCGCGGGCGCGGAAGCAGAATCGGGCACGCGCGCGTCGTTCACCGTCGTCGATCGACGCCCCGTGGAGCGCGAATGGAGGCCGAGTTGAAGCGCTGGCGCGCCATTCTCGCGCACGCATTCGCAGTGGAGAAGCCGGGTCCCGCGAAACCGACGGACGAGGAAGCCGCCGTCATCGACCGCGTGCTGCGCGAAGTGGTGCGCCGCCGCATGACCACGCCCGCGTCGATCTTCCTCGAGTCCGTGCGCCCCATGACCTACCTCGGCAGCCAGGCGATGCACTTCTTCGGCCCGTTCATGAGCGTGCTCGTCGAGCCGACGGCGTATCGGCGCTTCAGCGACTTTCTCGAGAAGCGCGGCGCCGTCGACTACCTGGTGAGCCGCATGGACGAGCTCGAACGAGCGTCGTCCTGATCCTTGCCGCGCCGGTTCACGCACGGCGCGGTGAACCAGGCGGGGCCGCGCCGATCAGCGAGGCTCACGCCGCCTGTTCGCTGCCGCCGCCCTCCGCGGCGCGGCGTGCACGCTCGGCGCGTTCCGCGCGTTCGGCGCGGACGCGATCGCGCTCCTCTTCCCACGGATCGGCCACCGGCGTCTTCGAAACTTCGACGCGCACGATCTGGGACCGCTCGAAACGAAGCACTTCGAATTCGTCG
>VGXK01000217.1 GCA_016873355.1 Phycisphaerae bacterium
TGACTTGCCGCTCGAGCTGCGAAGCGTGCCGATCTGCGGCTGGATCGAATACAACATCACCAACGGTGGCGCGGAGCAGCTCATCGGGAACAGTGGAAGTCATTGGCGAGAAGTGCTCGATTCCGGCATCCGGGTCTACGAGGCGATGGGCGAGCGTCAAGGTGCGGAGCAGCTCTCGCACTTCCGCGATGCCGCGATCGAAGTCGGTCACGAGATCGACGATTTCGTTCGGCGCATGTACCCAGATGATGCCGACGAGGACGAGGACGAGGACCTCCACACGGACATGAGCGACTACTTCAGCGAGCGACCCGAGCTCGCGGATCCCGACAGCATCATGTCGTGCGATGTCTCCAAGCGGCGATACGAGTGGCTGGAGAGGAACCGCGACAAGATCCTCATGCTGATTCGGGCGCTCTCATCGAAGTACGAATGACATTGCGCGAGGCGGCCGACGCCGACGCGAGCGCCCGCCGTGCGCGTATTCTCCGCGGCGTGCGGCCGAGGCTCCTGGAGCGATTTCAGCTTTCGTTGCTTCTGGCGCTGCTCGGCGTGTTTCTGCTGTGGCCGATCTGGCTCGTGGTGCGCGGCGGCTTCACGAGCACGACCGGAGACTTCTCGCTCTGGGCGATCGGGCAGGTCTTCGCGGATGAGATCCTGCGGCGCGGGCTCTTGAATTCGCTGCTCATTGCGGCGTGCACCACCACGCTGGCGACGCTGATTTCGCTGCCGCTCGGCGTGATCGTGTCGCGCACCAAGTTCCGGGGGCGCGGCCTTCTGTCGGGATTGCTGCTCCTGCCGCTGATTCTGCCGCCGTTCGTCGGCGCGATCGGCATGCGGCACATTCTTGGGCGCGAGGGTTCGCTCAACGCGCTGCTCGAATCGCTTGGACTGATCGACGAGGGCGTGGACATCCTGGGTCGCGGCGGGCTTGCGGCGATCGTGCTGCTCGAAGCGATCTCGCTCTACCCGATCATCTTCCTCAACGTGACCGCGGCGCTGTCGAACATCGATCCGGCGCTCGAGGAAGCGGCGCGGAACGTCGGCGCCGGCGCGTGGACTCGCTTCCGGCGCGTGACGCTGCCGCTGGTGCGCCCGGGGATCTTCGCCGGCGCCACCATCGTCTTCATCTGGAGCTTCACCGAGCTCGGCACGCCGCTCATGTTCGAGTACTACACGGTCACGCCGGTGCAGGTCTTCAACGGATTGAAGGACATGGAGACCTCGCGGCAGCCGTACGCGCTCGTGACCGTGATGCTCGGCGTGGCGATCGTCTTCTATCTCATCGGCAAGCTGCTGCTCGGCGGCGGCGCGCACGCCATGCAGGCCAAGGCGAGCGTGCGCCGAGAGGAACGAGCGCTCACCGGATGGCGCGCGATGGCGGCGTTCGGCGCGTGCGCGAGCGTGGTGTGCGTGGCGTCGCTTCCCCACATCGGCGTGATCCTGGCAAGCCTGAGCGCGCCCGGCCAGTGGTACGGATCGATCGTGCCGCGCGCGTTCACGCTGGAGCACTACGAGCACGCGCTCACGCATCCGCTCGCGTCGGGGAGCATTCGCAACAGCCTGCTCCTGTCGCTGGCGGCGGCAGGCGCCGCGACGGTGGCGGGACTCATGGTGGCGCGACTCGTGGTGCGCGGCTCGATCCGCGGCCGCGGCGTGCTCGACGCGCTCTCGATGCTGCCGCTGGCGGTGCCCGGACTCGTCATGGCGTTCGGATTCGTGGCGCTCTCGCTCGAGTGGCCGTTCAAGAACGGACCGCTCGAGCCGTTCGCGAGCATCATTGCGCCCGATCCGAATCCGTTCCCGTTCCTGATCATCGCGTACGCGGTGCGCCGGCTGCCGTACGTGGTCCGCAGCGCCGTGGCGGGACTGCAGCAGACCAGCGTCACGCTCGAGGAAGCGGCCAAGAGCGTCGGCGCCGGGAGATTCACCACGCTTCGGCGAGTGGTCGTGCCGCTGATCGCCGCCAACCTCGCCGCCGGCGCGATTCTCGCGTTCAGCTTCTCCATGCTCGAAGTGAGCGACTCGCTGATTCTCGCGCAGCGCGAGCGCGATTATCCGATCACGAAGGCGATCTGGTCGCTCTACGACCGCCTCGGCGACGGCGACGGAATCGCCAGCGCCATGGGCGTCTGGGCGATGGCGCTGCTGGCGACCACGCTGCTCGGCACGAGCGCGCTCATCGGGAAGAAGATGGGCGCGCTGTTCCGGGCGTGACACGGGTCGCAGCACCTGCCGTTCATGTTCGGGTGACGCCGATCGGATCGAGGCTGATTTCCCGGACTTGCGGCGCACGCGTCGTCGCCGACCTTCGGGTTATCCGGATGGCACGCACTCGGGCGCGGCGTACCCTGCGATGAGCGGTTGGGTCGCGTTCGTCGCGTCGCGCGGAGGGAGGAGAGAGGGTCGTGAACCGAGCACTCGCACGGATCGTCGTCGGCGCGCTTGCGCCGGCGACGCTCGCGACTCCTGCCGGCGCCGTGCTCAAGACCTGGACCGGTGCAGGCGGCAACCTGCTCTGGTCGAGTCCGGACAACTGGGATCCGGTCGGCGTTCCGGGGGAGGGCGACGACGTCGTCATCGGCCTTCCGATGGCGGTCGAGGTGATCTACGCGGGCGGGACGACCACGATCGAGAGCCTCGTCTGTCAGTGCTCCATTCGATTCGTCTCCGGAACGCTCTGCACGGTGTCGACCGCGACCGTGCTGGGGCTGCCCACGCTGGCCGGCGGCTCGCTTCGAGATGGAACGTGGACGCTCGGTCAGCCGCTCTCGGTCACGAGCAACGCGAACAACCGAATCGACGGCGTCACGATCATCGGCGGCATCCGACTCGAGTTCGCCGGTTCGCAGCTTCGCGTGGCGAACGGTCTCAGCGTCTCGGGCCAGGTGTGGCTCGGCGGAGCCGGCGCCGTGATTCGATACGAGAACAGCCAGACCTGGGGACCGGCCACGCTCGTCGCGCCGGCGGGCGCGAACGCGAAGATCGAGCCGTTCGCCGGCGGCGCGGCGCTGACGCTCGCATCGAGCTTCTCGCTCGAGGGCGGCGGCTGGACGATCGCGGGAGGGGCGATGTCGCCCACCGTCGTCAACCACGGCTTGCTGCGAACGACGGCGGCCGGCAGCGCCGCGATCAACGCGAACACCTTCGCGAACTTCGGCACGGTTCGATCGCTCGCGGGCACGCTCAGCATCAACTCGAACCTCTGGACGAATCCCGGCGGTGCGCTCCAGGCGATCGGCGCCACGCTGCGCTTCGGCGGCGGCGTCTTCGACAACGGCGGGCAGAACACGGCGCTCGACCCGAACACCGGCACGCTGCTGCTCGACGGCGCCACGATCATGGGCGGCAAGCTCCATCTGCTGCCGCCGGGCGCGCTCATGGTGTCGAACAGCGCGGCGAATCGACTCAGCTCCGTCGAAGTGATGGGCAACCTCTCGCTGCTCGCGGCCGGCTCGCAGCTTCGAACCGTCAAGGGCCTGTCGGTGATGGGACAGGTGCTCGTCGGCCCGGGCTCGCAGCTCGGCTTCGAAGGCAGCCAGACCTGGGGACCGGCGGACGTGCTCGCATTCGGCGCCCCGGGGAATCCCGCGCGCATCGGCATCGCGCTTCAGCCGAGTTCGGAGCTGATGCTCACCGAGGACTTCTCGCTCGACGGCTCCTGGTGGCAGTTCAACTCCGGCGCGGGACTCAACGCCGAGATCGAGAACTGGGGATGGCTCGAATCGACCATGGGTCAATCGCTGATCGGCGGCGCTCCCTTCCGCAACGAAGGCGAGGTGCGCGCCCTCGGCGGAACGCTCACGCTTCCGCCGCTGCTCTGGAATCTCGACAAGGGCGTGCTCATGCACGGCACCTGGACGACGGAGGCCGGCGCCACCATGGTCTGGCCGATGGTGACCCCCGAGATCGAGCAGCTCCAGTCCGCCATCGTGAACATCAACGGCACGATGGTGGGATTGCCGGCGGAGGAGGGCGTCGCCGGAGGAGTGCCGTTCCCGTTCGAGCCGCTTCGCACGATCGATGAGGATTCGATCCTGCGCATCGGCCCGATGCGGAAGCTCTTCTTCCTTCCGACCGACGGAACGCTCGCCAACCACGGCGTGCTCGGAATCGGCGCGCAGAGCCTGGCGAGCGTCGGCGGCGGCTACTCGCAGTCGCCCGAAGCGACGCTCGAAACGGCGTACGACTCGGTCCTCGAAGTCCCGCCGTTGATCACGGGTGGCGACATCTCGCTCGACGGATTGCTCGCGGTCGAATTCGCCAAGGGCTTCGATCCGGCCGCTTGCGAGCCGCTGTTCGTGGTCGGCACGAAGGGCGGATCCGTCGTCGGCACGTTCGGCGGCATCATCCCTCCGTGCGGCGGCGCATGCCCGGTGACGCCCTTCTACGGTTCCGACTACGCCGCCATCTTCTCGGAGGGCGCGGTGCCCGACGTCG
>VGXK01000218.1 GCA_016873355.1 Phycisphaerae bacterium
GCTCGGCCCCGTGATCGTTGTCGGCCAGAGCGTGCCGGTCGAGCTCTTCACGGTGCTGAACGGCAAGGAGCCGGAAGGGTGGGAGCAGGCGATCTCGGGCGCGGTGGCCAGGTTCCGCGCGGGCGATCGCGCGGCCGCGCTCGAGGCGTGGCGCGAGATCGATCGACGCTTCCATCATCCGGGGCTGGCGAAGCCCTTCCTCGCCGCGCTCGAGGACGCGAACGAGCCGTTCGACGGCATTCTGCGGTTGCGCGCGAAGTAGCGGTCCCGCCGCGTCGGCTACGCGCGGCGCACGAGCACGATGCCGGTGCGGTCGTCGGCGGCCGGCCCGTTCGCGGTGTGATCGAGCACGGCGTCGGCAAGCGCCTTCAGGATCGTGGCCGCGGGCGCATCGCGGTGGCGGCGCACGATCGACTCGACCCCCGACTGCCCGAACTGGCCCCCCTCGGGGGCCTCGGCCTCGAAGAAGCCATCCGTCAGGGCGAGCACGATGTCGCCGGCGCCGACCGTGGTGCGCGTGACGGCGACGGGATCCTCCCAGGCGAAGACGCCGAGCGGCGGACCGTCGGTGGGAAGCGACTCGAAGCAGTCGGTCGCGCGGCGATAGATGAGCAACGGCCCCTGTCCCGCGGAGAAGCTCTCGAGCGCGCCCGTGTCGGGCGAGAGTCGGCCGATCCAGGCGGTGACGAATCGGCCGCCCGGAAGGTCCTCGCAGAGCTGGCTGTTCGTCTCCTCCGCGATGCGATCGACCGTTTGGCCGAGTCGCACGCCCACGCGCACCATGCCGCGCGTCTGCATGCTCGAGAGCGCGGCGCCGATGCCGTGGCCGGTGGCGTCGGCGAGCAGCAGCAGCAGCGCATTGGGCGCCGAATCGGGGGGGCAGACCGCGCCGTCGAGCAGGGCGAGCACGTCGTACGCGTCGCCGCCGCACTGGTCGGCGGGCACGCTCGTCGCCGCCACGTCGATGCCGGGCACGTGCGGGAGATCGCTCGGAAACGTCTGCTGCTGAATCGTGCGCGCCACGAGCAGGTCTCGCTCCATGCGATCCCGCGCCAGCCGATCCTCCATGAGTCGCCCGCGCTTGATCGCCACGGCCGCGTGCGCGGAGAGACCGGCGGCGATCTCCTCGTCGACGCGATCGAAGACCCCGGGATCCTTGTTGAGCACCTGCGCCACGCCGACGAGATTGCGCTCGTGGTCGACGAGCGGGATGGCGAGGATGTTCCGCGTGCGGAAGCCGGTCGTCATGTCGACCGCGCGGTTGAAGCGGGGATCGGCGTAGGCGTCGGGAATGTTCACGATCTCGCGCGAGGTGGCGGCGGCGCCGGCGATTCCCTTCGTGGCGGGAATGCGGATCGTGGGAGGGTTCGCGGGCGCGCCGTCGAGAAGGGAGGCCTCGGCGCCGCGGTTGCCGATGCCGTGCGCCACCGCGGTGAAGAGCTCGTCGCTCGTGGCGTCGTACTCGAAGACCGTGGCCCGCTCGGCGCGGAGCAGGTCGCGAAGCGCGTCGATCACGAGCCGGAGGATGCTCTCGAGGTCGCCGCTCTCCGCGAGTCGGCGCGACACCGAGAGCAGCTTCGCCGCCGTCTCGGGCGGCATGCGCGATCGGCGGCTCGCCTGGGCTCCGGTGCGCGGTTCGGGCATGAGCCGCCCATTCTCCGCGAGTTGCGGTTTCGGAGCAAGCCGCGCCCCGATGCGACGATCGCTCAGCCCGCGAGCACGCTCGCTTCGCGCTCCTCCTCGAACTGGCGCAGGTAGAGGCGTCGGTAGCGGCCGTCCGCGATCGACATGAGCGCCTCGTGCGGGCCGTCCTCCATGATGCGGCCGCCTTCGACGAAGAGAATCCGGTCGGCGCGGCGCACGGTCGAGAGTCGATGCGCGATCACGAAGGAGATGCGCCCGCGCAGCACGCGATCGATCGCCGCCTGGATCTGGCGCTCCGTCTCCGCGTCGACCGAACTCGTCGCCTCGTCCATGATGAAGATCGCCGGATCGCGCAGGATCGTGCGCGCCAGCGCGATGAGCTGGCGCTGGCCCTGCGAGAGCTTCTCGCCGCCCTCGCCGACGTTGAATTCGTAGCCGCCGGGCAGCTCCGCGATGAAGCGATCGGCGCCGACGCGCTCGGCGGCGCGGACGATCTCGTCGCGGCTCGCGTCGAGTCGGCCGAAGCGCAGGTTCGCGGCGATCGTGTCGTTGAAGAGCCACGGCGTCTGCTGCACCACGCCCAGGCGCGATCGCAGCCACGAGAGCGAGCGCTCGCGCGAGTCGATTCCGCCGAGCAGGATGCGCCCCTCGCGCGGTTCGTAGAAGCGGCACAGCAGGCTCACGAGCGTCGTCTTGCCGCCGCCGGTGGGACCCACGAGCGCGATCGTGCTTCCGGGCTCGACCACGAGCGAGAGGTCGTCGATCACCGGTTCGCCCGGCAGATACCAGAAGCGCACGCGCTCGAATTCGATGCGGCCGGGCTGGAGCGGCCCGCCGTCCTCGGCCACGCCCGGCTTCGGATCGCTCCGCTGCGACTCGATCCGCGCGAGCACCTCGGGGCCGTCGCGGATCTCCGCCTCCGTGTCGATGAGCGCCTGCACGCGCTCCGCCGCCGCCTGCGCGGAGAGCAGGTCCGCGAAGCGCTGCGCGAGATCCTGGGCCGGGTACATGAAGAGCAGCGCGTACTGGCAGAAGGCGACGAGTTCTCCGGCGGAAAGGCCGCCGACCAGGATCATGCCGCCGCCCACGCTCACGACGAGGGCCACGCCGATCGCGGTGATCGTGGACACGATCGGCGCGTAGATCGCGCCCTGGAGCGCGTTCCGCGTGCTCCATTGCTGCATCTGGCCCGCGAGCGTCGAGAATTCGCCGCCGGCCTGCGCTTCGCGGACGAGCGTCTTCGTGGTGCGGATGCCGGCGATCGACTCGCTGAAGGTGGCGGTGATGGCGGAGTTGAGCCGTCGCGCCTTGCGCGAGGTGCGCACCATGGCGCGCGTGAAGAGGAAGCTCGTGACCATCAGGAACGGCACGGTCACGAGCACGAGCAGCGCGAGATCGGGGCGCATCGCGAGCATCGCCGCGATCGCCGCCGCCATGAGCGCGTTCGCCCAGAAGAGATCGAGAATGACCCACGGCGCGATCGAGCTCACGCGCGTGCAGTCGCTCGTCAGGCGCGAGAGCAGCCAGCCGACCGGGCGCCGATCGAAGTACGAGAACGGGAGCGTCTGCAGGCGCGCGAACGCGTCCTGCCGAAGATCGAACGCGAGTCCGCTCGCCAGGCGTCCCGCCGCGGCGATGAAGGCGTAGACGCCGACGCCGAAGAAGACCGCGAGCACCCCCCAGAGCGCGCCGAGCCACGCGAGCGTCGTGCTCATGCCGTGCGCCGCCGCTTCGTCGATGAGCGCCGCGTTCACCATCGGGCGCACGCCTTCGATCGCGGCGATGCCCACGCCGCCGCCGATGATGCCCGCAAGCGGTCCCCGGTACGCGAGCGTGCGGCGCGCGAGTCGACCCCAGAGCCTCCAATCGATGCGATCGGACTCGTCCTGCACGCGATCGAGGTCGTCGGCGCCGGTCATGGCGCACCATCCGATCCGGGGCCACCCGACGATCCCGCCGATCGCGTCGATCGCGGCGAGGGACCGGCCGCAGGCGTTCCGCCGACGAGTCCCGTCGCCGCCTCTCGTTCCACCTCCGCGTGCACGTCCCAGAGGCGCCGGAAGAGACCGGGACGCTCGCGAAGCTGCGCCGGCGTGCCGATGTCGACCACCCGGCCGTGTTCGAGCACCACCACGCGATCGGCGGCGCGAAGCGTGCTGATGCGGTGGGCGATCACGATCGTGGTGCGACGGCCGTGGCGCGAGCGGATCGCGGAGACGATCTCCCGCTCCGTCTCGTTGTCGACGGCGGAGAGCGCGTCGTCGAGGATGAGCACGGGCGCGTCGCGCAGGATCGCGCGAGCGATCGCGAGACGCTGGCGCTGGCCGCCCGAGAGCGTGATGCCGCGCTCGCCGACGATCGTGTCGTACCCGCGTTCGAAGCGCACGATCGTGTCGTGCAGCGCCGCGTCGTTCGCGGCGGCCACGATGGCGCCTTCGTCGACGTGCGGCACCGCGATCGCCAGGTTCTCGCGGATGGTGCGCGAGAAGAGGAACGGCTGCTGGAGCACGCTCGCCACCTGGCGGCGAGCCCATTCGCGCGGCAGGCGGCCGAGGTCGACGCCGTCGAGCAGGATGCGGCCGCGATCGGGGTCGACGAGCCGCAGCAGCAGGTCGATGAGCGTGCTCTTGCCCGCGCCCGAGTGGCCCATGAGCGCGATCGTTTCTCCCGGCGAGACCGTGAACGAGACGCCGTCGACCGCGTGCGGCGCGTCGGGCGCGTGACGGAAGGTGACGCCCTCGAAGCGCAGCTCCCCGCGCAGCGGTTCCGGCGGCGGCGGA
>VGXK01000219.1 GCA_016873355.1 Phycisphaerae bacterium
TTCGAGATGTTCAGGCGGATGAAGTTCGTGAGGCGGTTCTTCGGAGCGAACTCCTCCAGGTAGATCGCGGTGGCCACGCCCGTGGGCAGCGCCACCAGGCCGCAGATGCCGCAGACCCAGATCGATCCCCAGAGCGGTGCGCGAATGCCCGCCTTGCTCGGGAAGCGCGACGCGTACTCCGTGAAGAAGTCCGTGCGAACGAATCCCCAGAGCGACCACGCCGCCGCCGCGAGTCCGAGCGCAAAGACGATCTGGAGCGTGCGCAGCATGGGCTTCGGCATCGGCGCAAAGAGCAGCGCCGCGAGCAGTGCCACGAGCGCCGCGCCGATCCAGAGCACCGCGTTCGCGAAGCTCCCGAACGGGCCGGGAATGGAGCGCGCGGCGTCGAATGCGGCGACGCTCTCGGCGGCGAGCAACCAGTTGGCGCCCTGCATCACGATCGAGAGCAGCAGCACGGCCAGCACCACGACCGCGAGCGTGGTCGACGCCAGGCAGGTGGCGAGGAAGAGCCGATTCACGGCCACGCGGCGCGCGCCCGAGGCGGGCCGCGAGCCCTGCACGATCTCGGCGGGCGTGCGTCGACCGGGCGCGAGCGCCGCCGCGTCGCCGATGGATGCGAAGAGGCGGCTCATTCGTACTCCTCCCGGAACCTGCGGAGCACCATCGAACCGATCACGGCCATGGTGAGCGTCATGACGAAGAGCACGCTCGCCACCGCGAAGCTCGACTGGTACTCCACGCTGAACGCGGGGGCGTCGCCCAGGAAGATCTGCACCATGTACGCGGTGATCGTCTGCATCTGCTCGGCGGGATTCAGGGTGAGCTGCGCCAGCCCGCCGGCCGCGAGCGCCACGATCATCGTCTCGCCGATCGCCCGCGCCATCGCCAGCAGGAACGACGCGACGATGCCGGAGAGCGCCGCGGGAACCACGACCCGCACGCTCACGTCGAAGCGGGTCGAGCCGAGCCCGTACGCGGCTTCGCGAAGCGAGCGCGGCACGGATCGCAGCGCGTCCTCCGAGAGCGAACTCACGATCGGCAGGATCATGATGCCCACCGCGAGCCCGGCGCCCATCGCGTTGAAGCCGCCGAAGATTTCGTTCGGCATCGGCTCATCGGGCATCAGCCAGCCGAACAAGCCGGGGAAGAGACCGGTGATGAATCTCGCCGGCGCCTGCAGTCCGTACGGCGTGATCACCATGAGCGCGAAGAAGCCGTAGACGACCGTCGGAATGCCCGCGAGCACTTCGAGGATCGGCTTGAGCACCGCGCGCGTGCGCGGTCGCGCGTACTCGGCGAGGAAGATGGCGGTGATGAGGCCGATCGGCATCGCGAAGAGGGCCGCGATGAGCGTGACCATGAGCGTGCCGCCGACGAGCGGAAGAATGCCGAAGTGCCGTTCCGCGCCGAGCAGCGGCTCCCATTTCGTGCCGAAGAGGAAGTCGACGATCGACACCTTCGTCGGCACGTTCACGAACGCGCCGGGCTCGAGCGATTGCGGCGGCCAGACGCCGTCGTTGATCTTCGCCAGCGTCGCGGCGTCGCCGTAGCGCGACTCGATCGACGCGACGGTGTCTCCCGCCTTGACCTCGAACGGCGCCGGATACGCGAGCGAGAAGAATCCGATCGTCTCGACGAGCAGCACCGCGATGATCGCGAAGGTCGTGAGGATCGAGAACGCGGCCGCCAGGAAGAGCACGAATCTCATGGCGCGATCGCCCGCGCGCCGGGCGGCGCGCGAGCGGGTCGTTCCGCGATTCGCGGCCTCGGCGGCGGCCGCCGCCGCTGCTCTCACGGCAAGGAAGCTCATGGCAAGTCGTGGTCGCGACGAGACTGTGCGCTGCCGGTCGTCAAGAAGGCCCGGGCGGAGGTGCGTGTCGTCCGCGATGTCCCTTGTCGAAACTCGCCGCGCAGATTGCGGCGAACGAATCGATCACTTGTAGATCGAGGTGATGGGGCCGTGCACCGGGTTGCCGGATGCGTCCATGAACTGCGAGCCGGTGCGGCGATTCTTCCAGTTCGTCATGGCGCTCCCGTAGACCGACTCGGGCAGCGCCACGTAGCCGACCTCCTCGACGAGCTTCGGCGCCTTCTCCAGGTAGAAGCGCACGAGGGCGTCGATCTCGGGTCGGTCCGCCGCCTTGCGGTTCACGTAGATGAAGAGCGGACGGCTGAAGGGCTCGTACGCGCCGGAGGTCACCGTGTCGTGCGCGGGCAGGATCGCCTCGCCCTTCTTGTTGACGATCGGGACGGCGCGGACCTTGTCCTTGTTCTCGAAGTAGTACGCGCAGCCGAAGAAGCCGATCGAGTTCGGATCGCCGGCGACGCCGGTCACCAGCACGTTGTCGTCCTCGCTCACGGTCATGTCGGAGCGCATCTTGCCGTCCTTGCCGACGGTGACTTCCCTGAAGTAGTCGAAGGTGCCGCTGTCGGTGCCGGGCGAGAAGACCTTGATCGTCTGCGCCGGCCACGCCGGGTCGAGGTCCTTCCAGGTCTTCACGCCGCCGTTCGCGGAGAAGATCCTGGTGACCTGCTCGACGGTGAGCTTGTCGACGAACTTGTTGCGCGGGTGCGCAACGATCGTCAGTCCGTCGAAGGCGACGGGAACCTCGATGAACTCGATGCCGCTCGCCTTGGCCTGGTCGACCTCCGACTTCTTGATCGGTCGGCTCGCATCGGAGATGTCGATCTCGCCGGCGCAGAAGCGCTTGAACCCGCCGCCCGTGCCGGACAGGCCCACGGTCACGTTGACCTGCGGCGCGACCTTGGAGAACTCCTCCGCGACCGCTTCCGTGATCGGATAGACGGTCGAGGAGCCGTCGATGCGAACGGAGGACTTCGGCAGCGACTTGAAGTCCTGGCTCGCGGCGAGCGCCGTCGCGCCGATCGCGAGCGTCGCGACGGCGGCGTTCCTGATCCTCAGCATGGTGGGTCCTTCCTGGGGTGAGGGTTGGTTCGAAGGGGGCTCACGCGACCCCCAGTGAGAAACTCTCACAGGGCCGTGTGAAGATCTTGTAAAGCCGAAGTGGGATTGCGGGCAAGTCGGCGATCTGCGGCCGGAAACGGGGGTTGGCGGTCGATCGAAACCGCGCCGTTCGCTTCGCCGCGCACCTGTTTGGCGCGGCGCCGATTACGCCTCGACGCGATCCTCGACCGGGGGAGTGGCGGGCAGGTGCATTCGAAAGGTGCTGCCCCGTCCCAAGGCGCTCTCCACCGACACCCGGCCGCCGTGCACGAGCGAGATGTGCTTCACGATCGCGAGCCCGAGGCCGGTCCCGCCCGCTTCGCGCGTGCGCCCCTTGTCCACTCGATAGAAGCGCTCGAAGAGCCGAGGCAGGTGCTTCTCCGCGATGCCGGGACCTTCGTCGCGCACCTCGATCACGATGCCGTCCCGGCTCGGCGCCGAGATCTCGATGCGCACCGTGGTGTTCGCCGCGCTGCATTGGATCGCGTTCTGGAGCAGGTTCGCCAGCGCCTGCGCCAGCAGCGAGCCGACGCCCACCACCGACGCGCGGGGCGCGACCCGATGCTCGATCCGCACGCCGCGAGCGTCCGCCGACGGACCGAGATCGTCGACCACGCGGGCGACGAGCGATTCGAGTTCGACCGGCTCGAACTCGAGCCGGGCGCCGGCCTGCCGCTGCTCGAGCGACGAGAGCGCGAGAATGTCTTCGACGAGCCGTGCGAGCCGCTTGGCGTTTTCCTGCACCACCCCCAGGAAGTGGCGCACCTGCGAGGGATCCTCGACGCCGATCTCGAGCAGCGTTTCCACGTAGCCCTTGATGTTCGTGATCGGCGTGCGCAGCTCGTGGCTGACGTTCGCGGCGAAGTCGCTGCGCATCGACTCGAGGCGCCGCTCGGCGGTCACGTCGTCGGCGGCGATGAGCACGCCGGTGGTGCGCCCGGAGGAATCGAGCAGCGGTTCCGCAGCCAGGAAGAGAATGCCGGCGGTGGCCGAATCGAGCGTCACTTCGCGACGCGCGGTGCCGCCCGCGTCGAAGGCCTGCTCCACGAACCGGTGCAGCTCGGGCGATCGCACCACTTCCGGAAGCAAGCGCCCGCGCGCGGTCCGCGCGGTGATGCCGAGCAGCCGCTCCGCCGCCGCGTTGAGCGAGAGGATTCGGTGCTGCATGTCGAGCGCGAGAATGCCGGTCGTCATCGACTGGAGCACGAGCTGCTGCGAGGCGAGCTGCGCTTCGAGCGAGCGAAGGCGCGTGTGCAGAGCGTCGAGGCGCGCCCGCTGCAAGGCGGCGCGGCGCGCCTGCGAGCGTCGCAGCGCCAGCGAAAGCGCCGCCGCGCCGATCGCGGCGCCGACGATCGCCGTGGCGACGAGCGGAAGCAGCAGGGAGGAACCGGTCGATTCGTCGGTCGGCGTCATTCGTCGGTCGGCGTCATTCGTCGAACGGCGTCACTCGGCGG
>VGXK01000220.1 GCA_016873355.1 Phycisphaerae bacterium
ATCGCCCGCGCCGGCGCCGCCCGCGCCGCCGGCGTCGTCCTCGACCGCGATCTCGGCGATCTTCGTCCCCACCTTCACCGACTTGCCCTCGGGCACCAGGATCTTCGCGATGCGGCCGTCGTCGAAGACCTGCATCTCCATGGTCGCCTTGTCGGTCTCGATGTCGGCGACCACCTTGCCGCTGCTCACCTCGTCGCCTTCCTTGACGTGCCAGCGCACCACGGTTCCGGCCTCCATGGTGTCGGAGAGGCGAGGCATCGTGACATCGACGGGCATGGGATCAGAGCGTAGTGGCGATCACGCGCGATAGGTGGCGTGACGCACCGCTTCGCAGATTCGTCGCGCGTTCGGCAGGTACTCCTGCTCGAGATTGCTCGCGTAGGGCGTCGGCACGTCGGCCGAATGCACGCGGTGCACGAAGTTGTCGAGATCGTCGAAGCAGGCGGCGTGCACCCGCGCGGCGAGTTCGCTGCCGGGCGATCCGAAGGGCCAGCTCTGGTCGACCACGACGCAGCAGTTCGTCTTGCGCACGCTGTGCACCACCGAGTCGAGGTCGAGCGGCCGGATCGTGCGCAGGTCGATCACCTCGCACTCGATGCCGTCCTTCGCGAGCGCATCCGCCGCCTCGAGGCAGAAGTTCACGGGGCGACCCCAGCTCGCGATCGTGCAATCGCGGCCGGCGCGGCGAACGATCGCCTTGCCGAACGGGATCAGGTACTCCTGCTCCGGCACGGGTCCCTTCATCGAAAGCATGCGCTCGCTCTCGAGGAAGAAGACGGGATCGTCGTCGCGGATCGCGGTCTTGAGCAGACCCTTCGCGTCGTAGGGGCAGCTCGGGATCGCGATCTTGACTCCGGGCACGTTCGAATAGAGCCCTTCCACGGCCCAACTGTGCGTCGACCCGAGCTGGCCGCCGGCCCCGTCGTTGCCGCGGAAGACGATCGGGCAGCCGAACTGTCCGCCGGACATGTAGAGCATCTTGGGTGCGTTGTTGAGGATCGGGTCCGCCGCCACGAGCGAAAAGGACCAGCTCATGAACTCGACGATCGGCCGCAGTCCCATCATCGCCGCGCCGATCGCCATTCCCGCGAATCCCGACTCGCTGATCGGCGTGTCGATCACGCGGCGCTCGCCGAACTCGTCGGCCATGCCGCGGCTCACCTTGTAGGCGCCGTTGTACTGCGCCACCTCCTCGCCGATGAGGAAGACCCGCGCATCGCGGCGCATCTCCTCGCTCATCGCCTCGCGCAGGGCGTCGCGGAATTCGATCTCGCGCTCGCCGGAGGATTCATCGGGCACCGCGTCGCTCGCCACCATCTCGATCGCGGTCATGGCGCGTGCTCCTGTCGCCACGGCACGGAGAGCCCGCGCTCGCGGAGCATGGGCGGCGCGCTCGTGCCCGTGTACGGTCCGAACGGCTCGACGAAGACGTCGTGATGGAGCTCGCCGATTCCGGGGACCGGCTGCGACTCCGACCAGTTCAGCGCGTCGCGCACTTCCTCGCGCACGGCCTTCTGCATGGCCTTCACCGCCGCCTCGTCCATGAGCGAGCGCGAACGCATCCACTTCTCCATGCGACCGATCGGATCGTCGGCCTCGTAGGACTCCTCTTCCTCGCGCGTGCGGTACTTCCGCGGATCGCTCATCGAGTGGCCCTTGTAGCGATAGCAGCGCATGTCGACGAACCACGGCCTCGACGAGCGGCGCACCTCCGTCACCACCTTCGACATGCCGAAGTGCACCTCGAAGAAGTCCATGCCGTCGATCGCGACCGACTCGATGCCGTACGACGCGGCCTTCGCGGCGAGATCGTGGCCCATCGTGGTGCCGCGATGGATCGAAGTTCCCATCGAGTAGCCGTTGTTCTCGCAGACGAAGATGACCGGGAGGTTGAAGAGCCCGGCGAGGTTCATCGCTTCGTGGAACGCGCCCTGGTTGAGGGCGCCGTCTCCCAGGAAGCAGAGGGTCACGCGATTCGAGCGCTCGCCGTTGATCACCTCGTCCTCGTACTTGGTGGCGAAGGCGAGCCCGGCGCCGAGCGGCGTCTGCGCGCCGACGATGCCGTGACCGCCGAAGAGATTGTGCTCCCGGTCGAACATGTGCATCGAGCCGCCCTTGCCCTTCGCACAGCCGCCGATCTTGCCGAACATCTCCGCCATGCACGCGCGGGCGCTCATGCCCCGCGCGAGCGCGTGACCGTGGTCGCGATAGGCGGTCACGATCGGATCGCGCGGCTCGACGGCGCTCGTGCAGCCCACCGCCACCGCTTCCTGTCCGATGTAGACGTGGCAGAAGCCGCCGATCTTCTTGTCCTGGTACGCCTGCATGCAGCGCACCTCGAACTCGCGGATGAGCAGCATCTCGCGGAACCACTTCGTCAGCGATTCCGCGGGAAGCCGGATCTCCGCCGGTGCGTGCCGAGGGGGCTGGGTGGCGGGCTTTTCGGCGACGCCGTGGACATCGAATGCACGGGCGTCGGTGGAGGGCGGGCTGGGACGCATGGAGCGATGGGGCACGGCCGTGCCGCCGGCTCCCTACGCGGGTGCCGGGCTCGGCGCGAACCGTCCTTTATAGGGGTTCGGACCTGTCCGGGCAATCGCTTCAGAAGATGCCGCGCGCGAGGGAGGCGGCCTTGGCCGGGAAGCCGAGGCGAGGCACCGTCCAAGGGACGGGCCGAGCCGAGGGCGATGCCGCCAGACGCCGTCTCCGTCGCTCTTCAGCGAACTGCGGCGGGAGGCGCCTGCTGCTGCCTCTGGGCCACTTCGTTGCCCGCCTTCGACCCGAGGATCCTGGCCTCGAGCAGCATCAACGCGAACTCGAGCTGCGGATCGAGTCCCTTCGTGAGCAGATCCTCCACGTCGGGTCGCGGCTTCGCCTCCTTCGTCAGCGGCCCCTCGTCGATCGAGTCGGCCGCAGCGCGAAGCTCCATGCTCTTCTCGAGCTGCTCCGGACTCATGCGGATGCCGATGTGCGGATTGACGCCCCAGTCGGTGGCGCCGGGCTTCTTGTGCACCAGGCGCGGACTCGACTCGCCGGCGCCGGGGGGAATCACGTAGTGCTGCGTCGTCACCTTGACGAGCGCCTCGGCCGCCTCGCCGTTCTCGTCGCGCGAATCCTTGTCGGTGATCGGCGCCACTTCCTGCACGCTTCCCTTGCCGAACGTGCGCTGGCCGACCACGACCGCCGCGCCGTGCGCCCGCAGGCTGCCTGCGACGATCTCGCTTGCGCTTGCGGAGCCCTCGTTCACGAGCACGACGACCGGAATTCCCTTGAGGAACGCGCGATTGGCCTGCGCCGTGCGCGTCATGCGGGGGACTTTCTGTCCCAGCCGATCCTGGCAGCCGACGATCTCGCCTCGATCGACCCAGAGGTTCACGAAGTCGACGGCGCTCTGGAGCAGCCCGCCCGGATTCGCGCGAAGGTCGAGGATCAGGCCGTTCACGCCGTGCTCGCTCTGCGCCATCTGCTGGAAGGCGAGCATGAAGTCGCGGTAGCTGTCCTCGTTGAAGCTCGTCAGGTGCACGTAGCCGATTCCCGCGTACGGATCGATGAACCACTCCCAGACCGGGTTCGTGTGCGCGTCGAGCTCCTTCTTCCACCAGCCGTGCACGGAGCGGAGCGGAATGTCCTGCCGCACGAGGTCGAAGTCGATCGTCTCGTCGCTCTTGCCCTCCTCGCCCGGACGGCGAACGGTGAGCGTGACCTTCTCGCCCTGCGGACCCGTGATCTTGTCGACGGCTCGATTGAGCGACCAGCCGAGCGTCGGCTGGCCGTCGACCGCGACGATGCGATCCTCCGCCTTCACGCCCTGGCGCTTCGCCGGCGAGCCCTCGAGCGGCATCGTGACCATGATTTCGCGCTTGTCGTCGTGACGGATCTGGATGCCAACGCCAATGAGCTTGCCGTCGACGGCCTGACGGAATCGACGCCGCCGCTCGGGCCAGATGATCTCGCTGTAGGGATCCTCCTTGTCGCGACCGAGCACGTGCGTGGCGCCCTCGCCGAACTCCTTGAGCAGCACTTCGTCGGGAACGTCGATCGACGCCTTGTTCACGGCGCGGAGTTCCTTGAGCATGTCGAGGAAGAATCGCCGGCCGGCCTGCTCGGGATCGAGCGCCTCGAGCTTCTTCTCGTTGGCGCGCACCGCGGAGAGCCACGCGTCGCGGGCGGCCGCATCCGCGATCTTCGGGAAGGTCTCGGCGAGCGCCGTGGTCGATCCGAGGATCTCGAGCGCCTCGAGGCTTCCCGCGAGCAGCGGCTGCCAGCCGGTGTTGTCGACATGCTCCGCCGCCAGCTTGCGAAGCGCCTGCAGCAGCATCGGCTCGGTGATGTAGCGAACCTCGTCGCGCCACTCCTCGCCGTTCGGGGGAACGAAGTCGCGATCCTCGTCGTTCGTGCGCTCGAGCACG
>VGXK01000221.1 GCA_016873355.1 Phycisphaerae bacterium
GCGACTGAGCGGCGTGCCCGACCGCGACGACCTCACTTCGACGGCTTGAGGAACGCCACGCGCCGCCCGGGCTCATCGATCACGACCACGAAGTTGCGCATGATGCCCATGCCGACGAGTCCCGCCGATCCGCCCAGGTGCTTCGAGACGCCGTCTCCCGGTCGCGCGAACGACGCCTTGCTCGGACCCACCTGCCGCGAACCGAGTCGCAGATCCTCGATCGTTCCGTCGGAGATGCTCGCGCGGCGCCCGAAGGTCACCTGCGTCTTCGTGCCGGTGACGCGAACGCCCTGCGATTCGAGCAGATCGTTCTGATCGACGGTGTCGGCGAAGAAGTGGATCGTGGCGTCGGCGCCGGTGTCGAGGATGAACGACGCTTCGCGATCGCCGTCGAACGCCACCGGAACGTGCGGCAGCTCGCGCTGCATGGTGATCGGGATCCATTCGATGCGCCCCGCGTCCGCGCGATCGGCGCCGCGCTCGGTCACGCGCAGGATCGTGGTGGCCCGCTCGATCGAGTCGGGCGCCGCGGGATCGAGCAGGCGCACGCTGCGCGACGGCCCGTCGAGCACCACGATCGCGCTCTCGAAGACGTTGCGGCCCAGGATCCCCGCGATCTCGCGACCGAACGGCAACGACGATCGTTCCATGTCGAGGCCGGTGACGTGCACGTCCTCGACGCGGAACGGGCCGAGCGAAAGCGAGTCGCAGCGGAAGACGGTCGTCTCGTCGCTGCCCTGGATGAGCGTGCTCCCGACCGCGACGGCGCCGGCGGCGCGGGCGGCGGTGCTCGTC
This sequence comes from Phycisphaerae bacterium, assembly GCA_016873355.1. Lineage (GTDB taxonomy): Bacteria > Planctomycetota > Phycisphaerae > Phycisphaerales > SM1A02 > VGXK01. The sequence goes on from VGXK01000221.1 coordinate 796, forward strand.
ATCGTGCAGCCGGAGGCGCCGGTGTCGAGGATGAACCAGCCGACGTCGCGACCGTTCACGCGCGGAGACACGAGCACGAACGAACCGGATCGCCCCCAGTCGGATTCGACGAACGCGGGCGCCGACGCGTCGAAGATCGCGCGTTCGTGCCGGGTGGCGTCCTGCACGCGCTGCGATCCGGGCGGCGGGGGAACCGCCGACATCGAGAAGCAGCCGGCCGGCAGCGAGGCGATGACGAGCAGCGCCGCCCGAATCGCCGTGAACCTCGCGATTCGAGTCGCGCGGTGCTGCGCGTTTCCGGTTTCGTGAATTCGCGCGAATCGTCGCATCACGACCCGCGCCATCTGCCGTTCCTTTGCACGCATTCCGAGGTTCTCCGGGCCGGACGGCAAGCGTAGCGGGCGGGTGCGTTACCTTCTCTCCGGCTCGAGCGGCGCCGAACGCGTCGCCGACCGCCGGAAGGAGTCGACATGACGCGAACGACTACGACGCCACGAACTCGCCCATGGGCACCGCGACGCGGCGCCGCGTCGAAAGAACGCCGTCCGCGCGAGGGCGCCGCGGGGTTCGTCGCCTCGCCGTTCATCGCCGCGCTGCTGGCGCTCGCCTCGATCGGTCCCCGAGCATTCGCCGAGGTGCGGCTGCCGCACATCTTCTCGAGCCGCATGGTGCTCCAGCGCGACATGCCGTTGCCGGTCTGGGGCTGGGCCGATCCCGGCGAGGAAGTCGCCGTCACGCTCGGCGACGAGACGCAGCGCACGCGCGCCGACGCGGCCGGCACCTGGCGCGTGACGCTTTCGCCGCGCGAAGCGGGCGGGCCGCATTCGCTGCGCGTCAAGGGCACGAACGAGATCTCGCTCGACGAGGTGCTCGTCGGCGAAGTGTGGCTCTGCTCCGGCCAGTCCAACATGGAAATGGGCATCACGCTCGTCGAGGGCGGTTCGCAGGCGGCGGCCGGGGCGAACGATTCGAAGATCCGCCTGCTCATGGTGCCGAATCGGCCGTCGGGTCAGCCGCTGTCCGACATCGATTCGTCGTGGACGGCGTGCTCGCCCGAGTCGATCTCGAAGGGCGGATGGGGCGGCTTCCCGGCGGTGGCGTACTTCTTCGCGCGCGAGCTTCGACGAGAGCTCGACGTTCCCGTGGGGCTCATCGACGCGACCTGGGGCGGAACCCTCATCGAGCCGTGGACGCCGCGCGCCGGATTCGACGGCGTGGCGTCGCTTCACTCGATCCGCGACGACGTCGATCGTGCGCAGGGAGAGTACGAGCGCTCGCTCCTGGCGACTCTTCCGGCGATCGAGGCGTGGACCCTCGCCGCGCGCACCGCGCTCGCCGGCGGCGACTCGATTCCGCCGGCGCCGGACTTCCCGCGACACTCGCTCGCAAGCGAACGCCGCCCCACGGGCCTCTACAACGGCATGATCCACGCGCTCGCGCCGTTCGCAATCCGCGGCGTGCTCTGGTACCAGGGCGAGTCGAACGTCATGGCCGGCGACGGGGCCGCGTACCTCGACAAGATGCGGGCGCTCATCGAGGGCTGGCGCGGCGTCTGGAACGCGAACGAGATGCCGTTCTACTTCGTGCAGCTCGCGCCCTTCCGCTATCCGCGCACGGATCCCACGCGGCTCGCCGAGGTGTGGGACTCGCAGCGGCGCGCGCTCGAGATCCCGAACACGGGCATGGTGGTCACCACCGACGTCACGAACCTGGACGACATCCACCCCGGCGACAAGAAGAGCGTGGGCGAGCGGCTCTCGCGCTGGGCGCTGGCGAAGACCTACGCGCGACCGGGCATCGCCTGCTCGGGACCGCTCTTCGAATCGATGTCGATCGAGGACGGCGCGGTGCGCGTGCGCTTCGGGCATGCCGCGGGCCTCGCGTCGCGCGACGGCGCCCCGCTCTCGTGGTTCGAGATCGCCGGCGCCGACGGGCGCTTCGTGAAGGCGGAGGCGCGGATCGACGGCGAGAGCGTCGTCGTCTCGTCGGCGCAGGTGCCGCAACCGACGACGGTGCGCTTCGGGTGGGGACAGGAAGCCGCGCCGAATCTCGTGAACGGCGCCGGATTGCCGGCGTCGCCCTTCCGGGCGCCCCGTTGAGCGCGGAGTCGAAGCATGATGACCGCCATCGTCGTTCTCTCGCTTCTCGTCCTGATCAACGGCATCTTCGCCATGTCGGAGCTCGCGGTGATGACGAGCCGTCATGCGCGGCTGGAGCGCCTCGAAGCGCGCGGCAGCCGCGGCGCGGCCGTGGCGCTCTCGCTCTCGCGGGAACCCACGCGATTCCTCTCGACCGTGCAGGTGGGAATCACGCTCGTAGGCGTGCTCGCGGGCGCCGTCGGCGAGCAGGCGCTCTCCGGACGGCTCGAACCGATCGTGGCGAGCGTGTCGCCGCTCGCACCGTGGGCCGACGCGATCTCGCTCTGGATCGTGGTGCTGCTCATCACCTACTTCACGCTCGTCGTCGGCGAGCTCGTGCCGAAGCGGATCGCGCTGGCGCATCCGGAGGCGGTCGCCACGGCGATTTCGCGCCCGCTGAACGCGCTCTCCGTGATCGCCGCGTGGCCCATTCGCGTGCTGTCGTGGTCGACGGAAGGAATCCTGGCGCTGCTGCGCGTGAAGGCGCGATCGACCGACGACGTCTCCGAGGACGACGTGCGCGCCCTCATCGTCCGCGCCGCGAGCACCGGCGTCTTCACGCCGCAGGAACACCGGCTCTTCCAGCGAATCATGCGCGCGGGCGATCTCCGGGTGCGCGATCTCATGGTGCCGCGCCGCAACATCATCTGGATCGACGAATCGGAGCCGATCGATTCCGTGCGCGTGCTCGTGGGCACGAGTCCGCACTCGCACTTTCCGGTGTGCCGCGGCGACCTCGACCACTGCGTCGGCGTGGTGCACGTGAAGGACCTCATCGCCTACGGCCTGATCGCCGGCCGCGAGTTCAAGGTGACGACGGTCGCGCACACGCCGCTCTTCGTGCCGGAGACGATGCCGGCGCTTCGGCTGCTCGATCAGTTCCAGTCGACGAAGGTGCACATCGCGTTCGTGGTGGACGAGCATGGCGGCCTGCAGGGGATGCTCACGCTGAACGATGTCACGCAATCGATCGTCGGCGACGTGAGCCGGAAGGGCGAAGCCGGTCTGCCGACGATGCACCGTCGCGACGACGGATCGTGGCTCGTCGACGGGCGGCTTCCGGTCGTCGATCTCGTGGCCGGGCTCGGCCTTCCCGCGCCGGTCGAGCACTCGCTGCCGGACGTGAGCACGGTGGGCGGCTTGATCCACGCCGTGCTCGATCGCATCGCGCAGGAAGGCGAGACGCTTTCGTGGCAGGGCTGGACGATCGAAGTGGTCGACATGGACGGCGCCACGATCGACAAGGCGATCTTCACGAAGCAGTGAGGCTCGCCCGGGATGCGGGCGCGAGTTCCGCCGCGCCGGAGCACGCCGATGATTGCGCAGGCGTTGCGCGGGAGCACGGCTCATGGAATCGGACGCGGTGATTGCGCGGGCGTTGCGCCCGCTCGCGAGTTCTCGCGGTAGCGTGGACGCACGAATGCTGGAGGTGCCGTGATGACGACTCGATCCGTTCCGTGCGTGCTCGTGCT
>VGXK01000222.1 GCA_016873355.1 Phycisphaerae bacterium
GGGCTGCGACTTCGTGTGGCATCGTCGGGCTCCATCGGCGGATCCTCAAGATCCGCCTGCTTCGCCCTCCTTGCCACACTCGTCTCGCCAACGCCAGCTCGCTACGCCTGAGTCGTCACCGCTCTAGGATCTCCGAAGCGTTCGACGAGGTGGAGAAACGAGAAAGGGGGTCGGCCGCAGGGCCGACCCCCTCGTTCTTCGAGGGAAAGAAGTTGTTCGATCCGGCCGCGGTCGACCGGATCGTCGCCGACGACTCAGTTCTCGTTCATGAAGTCGCGGCCGAGAATGCCGTCGGTCGTGAACACGTGGTAGCTCGAGTTCACCTGCGTGTCGTATGCGGCCACGGCGGTGTAGTAGCCGTTGTAGCCGGCCCAAGGACCGACCGTGATGTTTCGCACCCAGAGACCCGGGTTGGCGAGACCGCCCGCGGCCTGGTTCTGCGAATACACCTGCTGATCGGCGTTCATCGCGCCCGCCACGCCCGAGACGGAGATGTGTCCGTCAAAGAACATGGTGCAGGGCGAGGAGTTGTAGCCGAGGTTGAAGTACCAGGGTTCCTTCGAGTTCGTGAAGGCGCCGTTGTACTCGGCAGGCGGTGGATTCTGAAGCCACTGGTGCTCCAGCATGCGCGTCTTCAGGTCGGGATACGCCGCCTGTCCGACCGCCGGAGACTTCCACGCAGCCTTCGACTGGGTGCACGGCGTCTTGAAGCCCTTGGCCGAGAAGACATCCGGGCTCCACATCGCCGCCGGGCTGAACACGTAGGTGCCGAACACGACGCCGTCCTGCATGTCCTGCAGCAGCGTGAATGGGTCACCGATCTCGAGCGCGCACTCGGCGCGACCGAGCAGGTACTTGTCCTTCGGCGCGTAGAAGACGCGGTCGTAGAAGCGACCGCCCACGTACTTGTTGAAGCTCTCGACGTTCGCCATGCGCCAGCTTCCGAAGCCTGCGTCGAGGTTGCTGCCGCAAGGGCTGCCGCCGAGGAACATCGGCCAGGTGACGATCCAGTTGCCGCCGTTGCTGCCGTAGGTGCACGGAATCCAGTAGCCCCAGAGTCCTGTGCCACCACCAGGCGGGCACGTGCCGCCGTAGCCGAGCACCGTGCTCGCAGGGCAGCCGCCGGTCTGGGTGTTGTAGTCGTTCCAGCAGCAGTTGCCGTACTGGCCGACGTCGTCGGCGGTGAGGCCCCACTGCCGATCGTTCCATGCCGCCGCGTACGCGGAGTTCGCCGCCGCAAGGTTGCGCAGATTGCCTTGGCTCTGCGTCAGCAACGCTGCATCTCGAGCCTTGCCGATCGCGGGCACGAGCAGCGCGATGAGCAGGGCGATGATCGTCACCACCACGAGCAACTCGATGATGGTGAATCCGGCCGGCGCGAGCCGGCGCCTGATTGCGACATCTCTCATTCCGAATCCTTTCTCAGCCGGAGGGCTGATGGTCGACCGGTCGAGGTCGACTGTGCCGCGGTGCGATGATGCACCTTTCGAAGCGAGCCTGAGACATGACGGCATGCTCGCGTTTGACCAGACGAGGCCCGGGCCACCGGACCTCGATGCCGCAGCAGAAGTGTACTTACCTGCCGGAACGGGTCGAGTGGGACAGCGAGATTCATCGAAGTCCCGGCCATACTCCGATTGCCCCCTTCCCTTCGGCTCGATCGATCGGTGCCTGCGAGGGATCGGACCAGAGCTCGAGGATTCGACGCGCCTTCTCGCCGGCCTGGTCGACGAGCACGGAGAGCGCTTTGGTCATGCCGATCCATCGAGGGTCGCTGGCCACGGCAGCAGGCCCTTCTGCCCTGTCAAAGCGATCAATGAACGCTGCAAGATCGAGAATTTTCGCCCTGTTTTCGACGAAATAGAGGTCTAGCACATCCGTCTTCGATGGACTCTTGTTCATGAAGTAGTCCTGTAACTAGTAGGAGATCTCGCTGAAGATCATGTCTTGGAGAACTCGGTTGATCTGCTTGATATCGATGCAATTGCCCGCGAGATCAGATCAGATCGCAGCTCGTTGACATCTTGAGGCGCTCCGATCGAGCGAAGCATCGTCACGGTCAGCTTGCCGCCTAGGTGTTCTCGGAACTCCTCGATGCCTTCGAGGAGCCGAGGGTCGCTCAGACTCGGGTGGCAGATGGGAAGCCCAAGCCGCAGCAGGCAGTTCGCTACTCGATCCGATTCCTGCTGGGGGAGCCAGCCAAGCTCCACCGAGTATTGAGTGTCGAGCGCGATCCCGATCGAGACTGCCTCGCCGTGGCAGAGTTCGAAGCTCGTGAGCTGCTCGAGCTTGTGGGCCGACCAGTGCCCGAAGTCGAGCGGCCTCGCCTCTCGACTCTCGAACGGATCGCCGCCGTTGGCGATGTGATCCAGATGCAGCTCGGCGCAGCGCCGAATCACCGGGATCGCTCGCTCGAGCCGGCGCTGCCGGAGATCGTCGGCGTCGAGTTCGATCTGCCGGAAGAATGCTTCATCGCGAAGCAGCGAGATCTTCACCGCCTCGCTGAAACCGCTCCGCCAGTGACGGTCGGAGAGCGTGGCGAGCAGATCGCTGTCGACGAGCACGGCCCACGGCACCGCGAAGACGCCCTCGAAGTTCTTCTTTCCGAAGCGATTGATTCCGTTCTTCACGCCCATGGCGGCGTCATCCTGGGCGAGCACCGTCGTGGGAATGCGAACAAGTCGAACGCCGCGATGCGCAATCGACGCCCCGTATCCCACCGCGTCGAGCACGGCGCCGCCGCCGATGGCGATCACCCAACTTCGCCGGCAGAGGTGATGGCGGTCCACGCTCGTCACCACCGCGTCGACGACTTCGCGATCGCTCTTGCACACCTCGCCGCCGGGAACGATCGAGACCTCGAGCAGCGACGGGCGACCATCGCGACCGTCAAGCGAGCTTCGCAACTTCGACTCGAGATCGGGCCTCGCCGCCGCAAGACCCGAATCGAGGAACGCGACGGCGCGCGGCGCACCGCCTCGCAGCGAATCGACGAGCACTCGGTTGGCGGGATCGAAGAGTCCGCGCGTGAACACGACGCGGTGGGCGAAATCGACGCGGATCTCCTGCGACACGGGAAGACGAGCAGGATAGCCCCGGCGCGAACGAAGTCACTCGACCGGCTGCGCCCGCTCCGATCGGCGCCGCTCGGTGGCCGGGGGTGGTGTCGACCGAGGTGGCCCGCGCGTGGGCGGCGCCGCGGAATCCGCGGAATCCTGTCCACGAGTGCTCTGCGCCACGATCGGCGTCGGCCGTTCGCCGAGTCTCGCCATGGCGTGCATCGATTCGCCGTTTCGCAGGAACGTGACCCGCACCGTGCTTTCGGGAGCGCGGTCGCCGATCGACTTGATGAAATCGGAGGGGCTCTCGAGAGCCTGGTCGTCGAGCCGCAGGATCACATCGCCTCGGCGAAGACCCGCCGCCGACGCCGGCGTGTTCGCCCCGACGAACACGAGCGCCGCCCCCGGCAGCAGCTTCGACCCGTCGATCACCGGGCCGACGCTCACGCCGAGCCAACCGCGCAGCACTCGACCCTGCTCGATGAGCTCGTCGACGACCCGCTGCGCCATCGACGCGGGAATCGCGAATCCGATGCCGTGGTTGGCGCCGTCGGGTCCGCTGATCGCCGTGTTGATGCCGACGACGCGACCGTCGAGATCGACGAGCGGTCCGCCGCTGTTGCCGGGATTGATCGCGGCGTCGGTTTGAAGGAAGTTCTCGTAGGTGGCCAGCCCCATTCCGGAGCGGCCCTTGGCGCTGATGATCCCGGCGGTCACGCTCTGCTCGAGGCCGAACGGATTGCCGAGCGCGAGCACCCAGTCGCCGATCTCGATCGATTCGGAGTCGCCGAATCTCGCCGCGATGAGATCGCTCGCCTCCACCTTGAGCACGGCCAGATCCGTGTCGGGATCGACGCCGACGAGCGACGCGGGCAGTTCACGACGATCGGTCAGGCGGATCATGATCTCGTCCGACCCGCGCACGACATGAAGGTTCGTGAGGATGAATCCATCGCCCGAGACGATCACGCCGCTTCCCTTGCCTTGGCGATCGGGGAGGCGGGCGCCTCGAGGCATGATGATCGGGCCGGACTGGCCGTCGTAAGGTGGTCGGTCGACGGTGTTGACCGAGACCACGGAAGGCGCAAGCTCCTTGGCGACGCTGCGGAATGCCGCGGAGAGGTTGCGCGCATGACGCAATTCGTCTCGGATGGCGAGCGAGCGGTCACTGGACCCGTCGCCGGCAGCGAGGGGCGCGTTCGACGCGTTCTTGTTGCTCATGGCGACCGGCGTACCGCACATCGCAGGCGAACTTGCTGCGATCGTGGTCGAATTTAGGGCGATCGCGGCCAATCCGCATACGGCGACGACGGCCGCATCGAGTCCGAATCGAATGGT
>VGXK01000223.1 GCA_016873355.1 Phycisphaerae bacterium
GGAGGGCGCGCGCGGCGTCGAGCTCGAATCGAACGGACCGTTCTCACCGCGGCGCCTCGGCGAAAGCTGGGCGCCGCGGTGTTTCAGTAGCATGAGTCGATGGGCCTCGTCGTCGTCGGCGCCGCCGTTTTCGCCATCGTCGCCCATGCGGTGCCGCCGATCACGAACGAGCCTGCTTCGCCGCCGATCACGGACGAACCCGCTTCGCCGCCGACCGGGACGACGACCGGCGCCTGGCCGCCGCCTCGTCCGCGACTCGCCCCCTACCTGTCGACGCTCAACCTCTGGGGCGGCGGGATCCTCCAGCCCGGCGCGCTCGTTGCGTCCGACCCGCTCTCCTCCACCGCCGCATCGATCAAGTCGGAGCTTGCCAGGGTCGGCATCAACTACGCGCTCTACCAGTCGTTCCAGATGGCGGCGATGAGCGATCGCATCCAGGGCGACGCGGTGATCAGCGCGTATTCCTTCGAGATGCTCGGCTCGCTCTCGCTCTTCCACCTCGACGCGCTGGGCGGCACCGACGCATGGATCGCCGCGGAATTCGACGGCGGCCAGGGCCTCGGCATCGACTGGACCACGCAGAGCCCGGACACGAACATCGGCGCCATGACCGCCACCGACTATGTCTGGTGGGCCGACGACATCTTCATTTCGCAGCTCTCGTGGGCGCAATCGTTCCTCGACGGGCGCCTGGTCGTCATCGCGGGCGTCGTCGATCAGACGAACTACTTCGACACGAACGCCTACGCCAACTCCGGCTTCGGCCAGCTCCAGAATCGCGCCTTCGTGGAGAGCCAGGTCCTTCCGGATCCCGCGGGCACGCTCGGTTTCAACATCCAGTGGCAGCCGGTCGATTGCTTCTATCTGCTCGTCGGCGCGTCGGCGAATCGCTACGACGGCAGCGAGGCATTCAACTCGGACCTGAGCCCGCGAGATCTCTCGGCGCTCGCCGAGATCGGCTTCGTGGTGCCCGATGTCGCGGGTCTCGGTCCAGGCACCTATCGCATCCAGCCGTTCGTCGTCTCCATCGACGGCGACATGGGCGGCGGCGTCGGCTTCAACTTCCAGCAGCAACTGGGCGCGAAGAGTCCGCTCGGACTCTTCGGGCGCTTCGGCATCGGGACGGAGACGACCGCCGCGTCGAACGGCGCGGGCGCGGTGGCGCAGGCCTCCGGCGGACTCGCGCTGCTCTCGCCGTTCGCGGACAAGGGACCGTTCTCGGCGGCGAACAACGACTACGCCGCCATCGCGTTCAAGTGGACGCGTGCGCCGTCCTCGCCGTTCAACATCCACGACGACGAGTTCGCGCTCGAGGCAACCTACGCGATGCAGCTCACGCCGACCGCCGTGCTCCAGCCCGACCTCCAGCTCGTCTGGGACCCGGCGAGCAGTCCGCGCGACTTCGCGGTCGTCTTCCAGCTCTCCATCAACCTGCGCTGGTGATGAGCGCGGCGCCCTCGAGGTACAAGGAGCCCGGCATGAACACGACGCCGCCGAACGAACGCACGCTGCTTGGCTGGATGCGCGCGAACCGCAACCTGCTGCTCTTCCTGGTCGTGCTGCTGATGATCGTGCTCATGCCGGCGTACCAGAACGATCGCATCGGCGAGGTGACCTTCGCCGTGATGAACCTGATGATCGTCGCCACCTCCGCGCTGACGAACGGCGCGTGGCGAGCGCTCTACTGGACCTCGGTGATCATCGGCGCCGGCGCCATCGCCGCCGCCGGGCTCGCATTCTCGCTCGAGCTCGACTGGCTCTTCGTGCCGGGATGGTCGCTCGCGGCGATCGTGCACCTGCTGAGCATCGTGCGGCTCATCAGCGAGATCTTCCACGCCCGGAGCATCACGCGCGATCACCTCTTCGCCTGCGCGAACGCCTACCTGCTCATGGCCGTGGCGTGGTGCTATCTCTACGCGCTGCTCCAGTTCGTCGACCCGGGTGCGTTGAGCGGCTTCGGCGCGAGGAAGTCTCTCCATCCGGCCGACGCGATGTACTTCAGCTTCAACGTGGTCACGAGCGTGGCGCTCACGCAGGTGCTGCCGACGAACGCGTGGGCGAAGATGGTGGTGCTGCTCCAGGAACTCGCGTCGGTGCTCTACATGGCGTTCGTCATCTCGCGGCTCGTGGGCCAGTACGCGCCGTCGGGCGCCGCGCCCGCGAAGTGACTCACGACCACGCGCCGAGCAGCGCGCCGAGATCGTCGCCCTCGACGACCTCGTTGCCGTTGAAATCGGCGTCGCAGCCAGGGCAGTAGCCCCACTCGCCCAGCAGCGACCCGAGGTCGGCGCCGTCGACGTCGCCGTCGCCGTCGAGATCGCCGATGATCGGATGAAGCCGAAGCAGCAACGGCGGTCCGACGCCGGATGCGAGTCCCGTGCAGAGGATCTGGCGATGGGCGTTGATCGCGGCCACGCCGACGATGCTCCACGATCCCTCCTGCGGGGCGATCACCGATTCCACCGTGCGCGGCACGTCGTTCTCGTAGACGACGATCGACGGCGCGCCGGCGACGTGCACGAGCACGTCGCCGCGATCGTTCATGGCGACGGCGCCCGTATGCTCGGCGCACTCGCCCAGGAAGGTCCAGCCGTTCGTCGCGTCGTGGACCGCGGGCCGCGCGTCGCATCCGGGGGCCGCGACGAGCCGACCGCAGAAGTCGCCGACGTTGTTGACGTCGGTCGAGACCGCACCGGTCCACCCTCCCGGCGGCAGCGGAATGGTCGTCGTGGTCATCGACTCGAGATCGAGCAGCCGGTTGCCGGAGAGCACGCGACGCTCGTCGCTCACGTCGACCGGAAGCGGGAATCCCGCAAGGTCGATGATCTGGCTGTTCCAGAAGAGCACGGAGTTCGTGTACTGCCCGAGTCCTGCGCCGCCGGAGGCGCCGACGACGTCCTCGAGGTTGTTCACGGCCAGCGCCGTGCTGAACTCGTGCCCCTCGAGCGCGCCGAGCGGCCAGAAGAAGTAGTCCGCGCCGCCGGAATACCACGCCGCCGCGTGCGAGCCCGTGTCGGCGAGGTCATCCATCGACACGGCGCCGACGATCGTGCCGTTGTCGTTGATCGAGTACGCGTCGGAGCTCGTCCACTCCGGAGGCATGGGCAGGAGCTGCACTCCTTCGCTGGGCTTCGCCACGAACGCGACGCCGTGCGTCGGCGACAGCATCGCGCGCCCCGCGACGATTCCGTTGCCGTTCATGCTCAGGCCGACGAGATCGACGCCGATGACTTCGACCGTGTAGCTCGGCGGCGCGGCGAGCGCCGTGGATGCGAAGGCGAGCGCAGCGGCCGCGGCAGAAAGCTGGAAGCGTCGGGAGGTCATCGTCAAGGGCCTGGCTCCTCATCCTGCCACGAACCGAGGATTGTGGCGGCATGGGTCGCACGCCCCAAGCGCGATTCCGCGCAAAGACCCGGAAAGGCGGCCCGATCCCCCCGGTCCCGGCGCTCGAACGACGGGAGGACCTCCGAAAACGTGCGAAGGAGGCCATGGGTTGCTCCGAGAGCGCGCGTCCGGTTCCCGAGCACCCAGAGGTATTCTTCCTTCCCCACGCCGCCATTCCGGCGGCGCCATCGAGGGAGGGAAGGAACATGCGGCCAACGCGTCAAAGCGCACTTCTTTCGGCCCCGCTTCTGCTCTGCGCCTTCGCGAGCGCCGCCGGAAACGGCAACATCGTCGTCATCGGGGACGAGTGGGTCCTGAGCAACACGGCCTTCGGCGCCATCGGCAATTCCGCCGCCCTGCTCACGCTCAACGCCGCGGCGCTGCTGGACGGCAACGGCACCGACATCGCGATCTTCTCGAGCCATCCGCGCATCGGCGGCAGCCAATCCACCGAGTACCGCACGACGCTCGGGGCGAACGGCTACTCCATCACCGTCAATCCCGGCGCCGGCTACTCGCTCGCCACGATGCAGCAATACGACTTCGTGATCGTCGGCGGACTGCTGCCCGGCAACCAGGCGCCCGATGCGGAGTTGCTCTCGCAGTATGTGAGCAGCGGCGGCTCGGTCCTGCTCTTCTCCGGCACCGGTCTCTACGGCGACGCCTTCGGCGAGAACGCGCAGTGGGCGCCGTTCCTCGGCGACTTCGGGCTGACGCTCAGCCCCGAGTTCTTCCCGGGGACGAACAATGTGATCGTCGACACCGATGCAACGCCCCATCCGCTGTTCACCGGCGTGAGCAAGATCTTCTGGGGCTACGGAAGCGAAGTGGGAGTCGCGGATCCCTCCGATCCGAACACGACGCTTCTCTCGGCGGACTTCACTCCGATTCCCGGTTATGACCATCACTCGGTCATCGGCATCTACCAGCAGATTCCGAGCCCGGGATCGCTCGTCCTCCTGGCGACGGCGGGCACCTTCCGTCGACGACGGCGCAACTGA
>VGXK01000224.1 GCA_016873355.1 Phycisphaerae bacterium
TCGCGCGTGGCGAGCGCGGGATCGTCGGCGACGGCCTTGCGCGTCGTCACCGCGCCGCGCGGCGTCACCGACTCGTAGAGCACGGCGCCATGGCCGTCGAGCAGCCTCTGCATGGCCTCGTAGTAGCCGCGCTCGCCGATGTGCACGGCGCTGACGAGCGTGACCGTCGGACCTCCCGCCGGATCGCGATATCGACGCGACGCCACCTGGAGCGTGACGCGGCCATCGTCGCCTTCGACCCTGCGGATGAAGCGGCCGCGCTCCGCGGCGCGCGGTGCAGGCGCCTGGGCGGCGGCGCCGCCCGCGGCAGTGCTCGACGATGGCGGAGGCGCCGGCGCAGCGCCGTCGTCGGCGCGAGTCGCTGCCGTCGCGACGGCGCTCGCGCACGCGAGCACGATCGCCGCGATCCGGATCCGCTCAGGCGCGAGCTGCCGCGGCACTCGCCGTCCGTTCCCCATGCTGGACCTCCCCTCCGCCGGAGACGCTCCTCGAAGGACCGGATTGCGCCGCGGCGATGATCGTCTCCATCCGTCCCACCGCACGATCGGATTGGGCCCGGAAGATCATGTACGGAAAGAGCGTCACGAGCGCCAGCGACAGGCCGCTCGCGGTCGCCACGAGCGCCTCGGCGATGCCGTGGCTCACATGGGCCGGATCCGGCATGCTGCGTCCGCCGAGCAGGGCGAAGCTCTTGATGATGCCGCTCACGGTGCCGAGGATTCCCAGCAGCGGCGCCGCGGTCACGATCGTGGCGAGCGTGCCGAGAAAGCGATCGAGACGCGGACGCGCTTCCTCCGAGGCGGCCACCGCGTTCGCATCGCTCGGCCCCAACTCCACGAGCGTCCATGCGAGATCCGCATACGCATCCGGGCGCTCGCTTCGGATCGCCTCCACTCGCTCGCGCTGGCCGCGCCGCAGCGCGTCGACGAGCCGCGCGAAGCGGGCCCGACCTCGGCGCCCGTGCAGCCGCACCCAGAAGAACGACCGTTCGATGACGAGCGCCACCATGACCACGCTGAGCACGAGCAGCGGCCACATGACGAACCCGCCGCGGAACATGAACTCGAGGAAGCCGTCGAGCAGGAACTGCACGGCCGCATCATACGGGGCGGCTCGGGGTCGTCGTCCGTAGAATGGGCCTCGTGCCCGTCGCGCCCGCGCCAACGATGAACCGCCGAGAGGCGGAACTGCTCGCGTCGATCGAGGCGCACCTGGAACACGCGGTGGAGCGATCGACGCTGGCGCCGAATCTCCGCGAAGCGGTGCGCTACGCGCTGCTCGGCGGCGGAAAGCGGCTCCGGCCGATCCTCACCCTGGTCTGCGCCGAGGTTTCGGGCGGCCGTCGCGAGGACGTGCTCGATGCGGCGGCGGCGGTCGAGATGGTGCACGCCTTCAGCCTGGTGCACGACGATCTTCCGGCGCTCGACAACGATTCGCTTCGCCGCGGCCGACCGACGCTTCACGTGGCACTCGGCGAGGCGATGGCGATTCTCGCGGGAGACGCCCTGCTCTCGCTTGCCTTCGAAAGCGCCGCGCGAAGCCCGCGGCATCCCGATCGACTCGTGGCGGAGCTCGCGACCGCCACCACCGCCATGATCACGGGCCAGGTGCTCGACACGCTCGGCGGATTCGAGGCGAGCCAGTCGCCGGAGTCGCGGCTCCAGCAGGTGCACGTGAACAAGACGGGCGCGCTCATCCGCGCCGCGTGCCGCATGGGCGCCGTCGGCGTGCAGGCGCCCGAGTCGACGATCGAGCTCGTGTCGAAGTGGGGCGATTGCGTGGGACTCATGTTCCAGGTGGTCGACGATCTCATCGACGAGACCCAGACCGCCGAGCACGCGGGCAAGGCGGTCGGCAAGGATCGTGCGGCGGGCAAGCTCACATGGCCCTCGGTTCACGGACTGGAGGCGACGCGGCGCGAGATCGAGCGGCTCGTCGAACAGAGCCGCGTGGTCGTGGAGCCGCTGGGGGCCGACGCGGCGCCGCTTCGCGAGATCGCGGACGTGCTGGCCGCCCGAACCCGCTGACCTCGTTCCCACTAGAATCGACCCGCAGCCAGGGAGCGAACCCTGGCACCCTCGTGCGGACGGAGTTCCGCACCCCCGTCGGAGGCGCAAGGACAGCCGATGAAGATTCTTCCCGAGCTCAAGGGTCCCGCCGATCTCCGCGCCTTGCCGATTCCGGCGTTGACGGAGCTTGCGGCGGAGATCCGTGAGGCGATCTGCGATCAGATCAGTCGAAGCGGCGGACATCTCGCACCGAACCTGGGGGTCGTGGAACTCACGATCGCGCTGCACTACGTCTTCGACTTCTCGCACGACCGGCTGCTTTTCGACGTGGGTCACCAGTGCTATCCGCACAAGCTGCTCACCGGCCGCACGCGCCTTCTTCCGAAGCTCCGGCAGCGCGACGGAATGGCGGGATTCCCGGAGCCGCGCGAGAGCGCGTACGACCTCTTCGCGGTGGGACACGCGGGGACGGCGATCTCGACCGCGGTCGGCATGGCGCGCGGCGACATGCTCAACGGCGAGGGCTGGGCGCCGGAGACGCCCGGCGGTCGTCGCGTGGTGAGCCTCATCGGTGACGCCAGCATCGTCAACGGCGTCGCCATGGAAGGCTTGAACAACGCCGGAACGCTGGCGCGGCAGTTCCTCGTCGTGCTCAACGACAACGGCATGAGCATCGCCAAGCCGCAGGGAGCGGTCGCGGCGTATTTCGATCGCGTGCGGCTCAGCCACGGCTACGGCGAGTTCAAGCGCGCGGCGAAGGACCTGGCGCGGCGCGTGCCGGGCGGGGCGCTGATCGCCGACCTCTATCACCGCATGGGCGAGATGTCGAAGGCGATGATGAGCGAGGACGCGTGGTTCGAGCACTTCGGGCTCGTCACGATCGGGCCGATCGACGGCCACGACATTCCCGCGCTCATCGACACGCTGAGCGAAGTGAAGCACTTCGAGCGCCCGATGGTGCTGCACGTCAAGACGGTGAAGGGGAAGGGATTCAAGCCCGCGGAGGGCGATCCGTGCGGCATGCATTCGCCGAGCGCGTTCAAGATCATCGAGGACGATCTCGTGAGCGAAGGCTGCCGCGTGGAACTCAAGAAGGGCGGCCGATCGTTCACCGGCGCGTTCGGCGAGGCGATGATCGAGCTGATGCAGCGCGATCCGAAGGTCGTGACCTGCACCGCCGCCATGCCGGACGGCACGGGACTCAACAAGGTGATGCCGCAGTTCCCCGATCGCACCTGGGACACGGGCATCTGCGAAAGCCACGCGCTCGACATGATGGCGGGACTCGCGAAGACGGGATGGAAGCCGTTCTTCGCCGTGTACAGCACGTTCCTCCAGCGAGCGTTCGATCAGTGCTTCCAGGAGGCGGCGCTCCAGGGATTGCCCGTGCGCCTGTGCCTCGACCGCGCGGGTCTCGTCGGCGGCGACGGCGCCGTGCACCACGGCTTCTGCGACATCTCGCTCCTTGCGTCGCTGCCGAAGGCGGTGCTGATGGCGGCGCTCGATGAGCCGAGCCTGAAGGCCGCACTGGCGTTCATGGCGAGTTACGACGCGGGACTCTCCGCCGTGCGCTATCCGCGCGATTCGGTGAGCACGATGTTCGCGGAAGTGCCCTGCCCGCCGTTCGAACTCGGCAGGGCGCGGGCGCTGCTCGAAGCGCCGGAGCCCGATCTCGCGGTGCTCGGCTACGGCGTGATGGCGATCGAGGCGATGGACGCGGTGCGCTCGCTTCGGGACGAGTACAGCGTGAGCGTCTACGACGCGCGCTTCGCCAAGCCCGTCGATGCGGCGCTGCTGAAATCGCTGCTCGGACGCGGCGTGCCGATCGTCACCGTCGAGGATCACTCGCTGCGCGGCGGCTTCGGCGCCTGCGTGCTCGAAGCATGCAACGAGCACGGCCTCGACACGCGGCTCCTCACGCGGCTCGGACTTCCCGATTCGTGGATCTACCAGGGCGAGCGCCGCGAGCAGCTCGCGGAGGCGGGACTCGATTCCGCCGCGATCGCGCGAACGATCCGCGCCGTGCTCGACGCACCGCGACCCGAACAGACGAAACCCGACGGCGCTGCAGCATCGACTGCATCGACGCCGAATTCCGGCGCCACCGTATCGGTGCGCGGCCGCATGACTCCTCGCTAGAGCGGTGACGACTCAGGCGTAGCGAGCTGGCGTTGGCGAGACGAGTGTGGCAAGGAGGGCGAATCGCAGCGAACGTGTGCGTCAACGGCGCATCGATCGCCGTTGAGCGCGGAGGGACCGCCCGTGGCGAGCATCGCGGACATCGACACCAGCGCCGTCCATCGGAATCTGAAACCGCTCTACGCGAACTGGGAGCCGGGCCGACCGATCTCGCT
>VGXK01000225.1 GCA_016873355.1 Phycisphaerae bacterium
GCACGAGAATGCGGGCGGCGCATGGCGGTGTCGCCTCCCTCGCTCGCGGCTTGAGCAATGGAGGCGGCGCGAGGATCGCACCGCTTCGATCACCGCTGCATCAGGGAACGGCCTTCGCGTAGACGAGAAGCTGCTCCTCGACCTGCCGAGGCTGGCCGGGCAGCTCGAACGCGAACTTGACCGGGAAGAGCATCACGCCGGAGGCGCCCGCAAGCGGCGTGAGGCGCACCGTGGCGAGCACGCTCTCGCCGTCGTTCGTCTGCTCCACGAGTTCCGCCTTCATGTCCGACCGCATGCTCGAAACGCCGAGCACCCTTCCGACACCGGCCGGCGTCTTCATCCGCTTGATCTCGATCTCGAAGGTGCCGGGCGAGCTCGGCGAGACGATGCCGGCATTCGCGCGGAACTCCGCGAATCCCACGGCCGGCTTGATGTGCGTGCACTCGTGCCGCACGCGCATGTCGATGAGCGGCGCGTCCGTCCGATCCGTCTCGAGGATGAGATAGCGAGGCATCGACGGGCAGTCGACGGCGGAGACGTCGTAGCGCACCCGATAGGACGACTTCGGCGCCTGCGACGGCGCCCAATCCAGGAACTGCGGCGGCTTCATGCCCACCGAGAGCACCTTGAAGGGCTTGCCGTCGAGACTCTCGACCTTGACCTCGCCGCGCACTCGCGCCGGATTCGTGGCGGCGTCGATGAACGGATCCCACGGGCCGCCCGGCGCGTTCTGGGTGACCGCGCGAATCGAATAGACGACCTGCGCGGAGAGCTCCACCACGAGCACGCGCTCGAATCCCGCGCCCTCGATGGCGATCTGCACCGCCGCCTGCTTGAGTCCGGTCGAGGAGACCTTCATCGAGATCGGGAAATCGAGCTTCCCGCGGGCGGGAATCACCTTGCCCACCAGGTCGACCGTGGTGCATTGACAGGTCGGCTGCGCCGCCGAGATCGTCAGCGGTTGATCGAGGTCGTTCACGATCGACACCGTCGAGTCGAGCTTCGTGTGCGGGCGCACGAAACCGAAGTCGATGCGAGCGGGCTCGAGCCGCACGGGACCGGACGCGCTCGGTGAAGGAGGAACGGCGGGCGCGCTGCGTCCCGTCGCCGGCGCCACGGGCGCCGTCGGAACCGGCCTGTCCTGCGCCGGTCGACTCGGCGCCGCCTGCGACGCCAACGAGGTCGGTGCGGAAGCGAACACGTCGAGCGCGCAGGACGCGGCGATCCATGCGGTGGCGATGAGCATGCTCACGGGGGCGGAATCCTACACTCGCGACCCATGCGGGCCCTCGAGATCGAGCGCGCTGGAACACCGGTGTTACCGAACGTGCGCTTCACGCGCGATCGTGCGGAGCCGACTCCCGCAGCGGGCGAGGCGCTCGTGCGTACCGAGGCGTCCGCGCTCAATCACCTCGATCTCTGGGTTGGGCGCGGCCTGCCCGGAGTCAAGACCTCCTGGCCGTTCGTGAGCGGCTCGGATGGCGCCGGCATCGTCGCTGCGGTCGGCGCGGGAGTGGATCCGTCGTGGGTGGGACGGCGCGTGCTGCTCAACGCCGCCGTGCAACGACGGCACGACGAGCGCCCGGACTCCATCGCGGCGGGCGAGCAGATCGAGATGATCGGCGAGCATCGGCCGGGAACGCTCGCCGAACTCTTCACGGCGCCCGTCTCGAATCTGCTCGACATCGGCGACCTCGATCCGGTCGAGGCGGCGGCGTTCGGACTCACGCACCTCACCGCATGGCGCATGCTCATCACTCGCGGGAATGCGAAGCCCGGCGAGTTCGTGCTGATTCCGGGAATCGGGGGTGGCGTGGCGCTGGCGGCGCACGGCATCGCGAAGTGGCTCGGCTGTGTCACGATCGTCTCCAGCCGCAGCGCCGGAAAGCTCGCGCGCGCGAAGGAACTTGGCGCGGATCACGCGATCCTCGACACCGGCACCGACTGGTCGAAGGAGGTTCGGTCGTTGACGAACCGCAGGGGCGTGGAGCTGTGCATCGATTCCGTGGGTGCCGCGATCCATCCGCAGTGCCTTCGCTGCCTCTGCCGAGGCGGACGCTTCGTGACGTGCGGGGCCACGAGCGGTGGCGACGCGGTGACGGACCTGACCCGCGTCTTCTGGAACCAGCTCTCGATTCTCGGCTCCACGATGGGGTCGATGTCCGAGTTTCGAGCGGTGGTCGCCCTGCTGAGGGCTGGAGCGGTTCGGCCGGTTATCGATCAGGTTTCTCCCGCCGAACGGGGTGCGACCGCGTTCGGACGGCTGGAACGCGGTGATCACTTCGGCAAGGTCGTCGTCGATTGGCGTGCGAGCGGGCGGCGTGGCTGAAACGGTCCGCTTCAGCGATTTCCACGAGTTTCACCAAGGCTCGCCGGATTGGCTCTGGCGGCTTGTTTTACCTTGCGAGGCCCATGGATCGGCGTTACTCTCCCGATACTCGGGCGAACACCCAGCCGCCGGCGCGGCCGCGCGGTCAAGACAAATCTCTGTAGGAGGAGACAATGAATCGGAAGTCGTATGGAGTTGGAAGCTGTCTCATCGCCTCGGCGACCCTCTTGGTCGCCTCCGGCGCTTGGGCACAGTGCGAAGTCGACTGCCCCGGCGGTGGCATTCCGCAGAACGACGGCTGCGCGGACCAGGCACTCGACCCGAACGGAGGCTGCAACTTTGATCCTGTGGCCTATCAGGACATCGGCACGCTGAGCGTGGGCTCGCCGATCGTGCTCTGCGGTAGCGTCGGTACCTGGGGCACCGCGTCGCGCGACCTCGACTGGTATCGCTTCACGCTGTCCACGGGCGGCACGATCAACTTCTCCGTGCTGAACCGGACCATGGGCGGCGCGGGCGATCCCGCCCCGAACATCACGATGTTCATTCTGAGCGGCGACGACTGCGACACGCAGGTCACCGAGTTCGCCGCGGCGTCCCCCGATTGCCCGTTCACCTCGCCGGACATCAACCTCCCGGCGGGCAACCATGTCGTCATCGTGACGGTGAACGCGTTTGCTCCGGATCTGCCAGCGTGCGAAGTTGCCTATGTCGCCACGCTCACCAAGGTGGCCGACATCTCTCCGGCGTGCGGCACGGGCGGCGATTGCGTCACGGCGACCCCCGGAGTGCCGGGCTGCATCAACCTCGATGTCTGCGCGTGCACCTGCGCCATTCTCTTCAACTGCTGCGACACGGAGTGGGATGATTTCTGCGTGCAGTGGGCCACGGAGAACTGCGGCGCATTCGCATACAGCTGCGACAAGCCTGTGTACGCCAACGACTGCGCGACCGACGGTGCGGACCTGCCGATCTCGGCCGGCGCCCCGACGGCGTTCGACATCACCGGCGCGAACACCGACGGACCGCCGAACGATTGCGACTACGACCATGACGTGTGGTATGTCGTGCAGTCACCCGGCAACGGTCAGTTGACGATCATCGTCGACACCCCCACCTTCGACTCGGTCGTGGCGCTTTACGTGCTCGGCGCGAGCCCCGATTTCGATCCGAACGAGCTGCCGAGCATGTACATCGGCTGCGTCGATGCGTTCGGCGCGGGCGGCGAAGGCGTGGTGCTGATCGACGCCGTGGCAGACGAGTACTACCTGGTGCAGGTCTCCGGTTTCGCCGGAGAGCAGGGCGCCGGCACGATCGAAGCCTTCTTCGACTTCGTGATCTACTACTCGGGCAACAACGACCCGGTGCTCTTCAGATCGACCGGCGCCGGAACTTTCCCCGACTGCAATGGAGCCGGACCGCCCACGGCGCTCACGAACCTCGGCTGGTCGTCCGGTGAGAACATCGGCACGTTCCCGCAGCGGCGCGCCGCGGCGGCGTTCACCGTGCCCGATCCGGGCGAGGGCTTCGCGAGCTGGAAGGTGACCGGACTCGTCGGCTTGGGCTTCACCCCGGGCGGGGCCATTGTGAACGAGCGACTCGTCGGCATCATCTACAACCGCACCAGCCTGAACACCGCACCGACGGACGCGGATCAGGTGGCGGTGATCGATGAGGCCTACCCGACGCCGTACGACTACCCCGGCGGTGGTACGAACGAGGCCTTCCAGATCGCTGCCGACGTGGATCTCACGCCCGGCGACTACTGGCTGACGCTCTACGCGTCGAACGCGTCGCCGACCACGACGGCCAACTGGGCGTGGTTCACGAACGCGGCGGAGGGTATCTACGTGGTCAATCCTGCCGACAGCGAGCCGATGCTCTGGCGGTCCACGGCGTGGCCGGTTCCCGGCTTCGCGGTGTACCAGCTCAGCAAGTGCGTGCTGTTGCAGTCGGGTGCGCTTGACCCGCTGAAGCGCTACACCCCCGCGCACGTGGTGCTCGGCACCAAGGTCCCGTGCCCGCCG
>VGXK01000226.1 GCA_016873355.1 Phycisphaerae bacterium
GGCCGACGCCGCGGCGGCGATCGCGGCGGCGCCGAGCGCTCGAGCGAAGGTGCGAGCGGGCGATGGGCCGCGGAGAAGTCGCAAGGCTGGCATCGAGGCCGATTCTACGATGGTGCCATGAGCCTCGCCGCCGTCGCCGCATCGCTCGCGCTCGCCGCCGTGCCCGATCGAGTGAGCGTGATCGTTCCCGAGTCCCGCGCCGATCTGCTCGAGGGCGGCGCCTCGGCCGGTCGAGTGCTTCTCTTCCTCAAGTCCCCCGCCGCTCGCGTGCGGAGCGAGATTCCCGCCGACGGTCCCTTTCCCGACGATCCGCAGCCGATGTACTCGCGAGCGGCTCCGCGCGTGGAAGCCGGCGTCGAGATCGAGTTCGGCGACGACGCCGAGGCGTTCCCCGTTCCGATCTCGCAGCTTCGAGGTCGATTCCAGGTGCAGGCCGTGCTCGATCGAGACCGCACGGAGCGCCGACACCTGGCGCCCGGCAATCTCGTCTCCGAGGTGGTCGAGGTCGACTTCGATCCCGACTCCGAGCAAGTCGTGCGGATTCCGTTCTCGCGTCGCCTGCCTCCGGCCGAAGCGCCGCCGGAGATCGACGGCGTGGCGTGGGAGGAGATGCCCAGCCGAATGCTCTCCGACTTCGCGAAGAAGCCGGCGTCGATCCGCGCGGGAGTCGTTCTGCCGCGCCGCTACCACGAGCTCTCCGCGCCTCGCCGCCAATGGCCGGTCGTCTACGTGATCCCGGGTTTCGGCGGGCGACACACGATGGCCGCGCAGTACGCGCGCATGGTGGCGATGGCGCCCGCGCAGCTCGTGGCGCCGCAGGTGGCGTGGGTCGTGCTCGATCCGGAGACGCCGCTCGGACACCACGGCTTCGCCGACGGCGATCGACACGGTCCGGTGGCCCGCGCGCTCGTCGAGGAGTTCATTCCCTGGCTCGAGGAGAAGTACCGATTCGTGCCGGCGCCCGAGGCGCGAATCGTGACCGGGCACAGCTCGGGAGGATGGAGCGCGCTCTGGCTGCAGTTGGCGCATCCGGCGACCTTCGGCGCGTGCTTCGCGAGCGCGCCCGATCCCGTCGACTTCTCCGCGTTTCAGCGTTCCGATCTCTATCGCGACGAGTCGCTCTTCAAGGACGCCGAGGGCGCGATCCAGCCGAGCCTGCGCGCTCCGCTCGGAGCCGAGTACGACCGCATCCTGCTCACGGTCGCCGACGAAGTGGCGATGGAGCGCGTGCTCGATCCGGACGGAGACTCGGGCGAGCAGTGGGACGCGTGGAACGCCGTCTTCAGTCGAGTCGATGCGACGAGCGGGAGATCACGGCCGATGTTCGATCGGCGCAGCGGCTCGATCGATCGCGCGGTGGTGGAGCAGGACTGGTCGCGCTACGACATCGCGAAGCTGCTCGAGCGCAACTGGTCGTCGCTCGGGCCGATCATGGTCTCGCGCGTGCGGCTGCTCTGCGGCGATCGCGACGGCTTCTACCTCGATCGCGCGGTGTCGAAGTTGCGCGAGCTCGTGCAGCGGAAGAGGGCCGAGTCCGCCGCCGCCGGCACTCCGCTCGAGGGGCCGGGATACGTCGAACTCGTGCCTGGCGCCACCCACGGAACGCTGCCGAGCATGGCGAAACTGCGATGGCACGGCGAGATGCGCGAGCACCTCCGTCGCCACGGACTCGCCGACGACTGAGCAAGAGAAACGGCGCGTGGCAAGGAGCCGAGGCGAGGCTGGGTCCTGGTGACCCGCCGAGCCGATGGCGACGCCGCCACGCGCCGTTCCCGTGGCTCAGACTCCCACGCCGCAGATTGCCGCGGCCCTCGCGGCGATGGCGGAGTGATGCAGCCCGCACATCGAAAGCACGCCCTCCTCGTCCCGCGCGCTCTTGGGAATGCGGGTGACGAACATCTGCTGGAGCGTGAAACCGTCGCCGGACTCCGTGAGCGCATCCGCCACCGCGCTGCCGAGGCCGCCCGCGTAGTTGTCCTCCACCGTGAGGATGTTGCCACCGTTCTGGTTCGCGAGATCGAGCAGTGCGTTCTGGTCGAACGGAATGCTGTAGAGATCGACGAGCGTGGCGTCGACGCCCTGCTTGTCGAGCAGCTCGATCGCCTTGTTGCACTCGTGGATCATGAAGCCGGCGGAGACGATGAGCAGGTCGCGGCCCTTCGTGAGCACTTCGAACTTGCCGAGATTGAAGATCGTCTTGTCGTCGTAGATGAATTCGACGTCGGGACGCGCCGTGCGCATGTAGCAGGCGCCGTGGTGCTCGGCCATGGCAAGCGTGAGCCCGTACGCGGCGAACGCGTCGGCGGGCTGGAGGATGTAGAAGCCGGGCCCCCCGCGATGGTCTCGCACGCGGGTGAACGCGCGGAACCACGCCACGTCGGGAAGCGACATCTGGCTCGGTCCGTCGGCCGCGAGCGAGATTCCCGAGTGACTTCCGAGGATCTTGATGTTCGCGCCCGAATTGACCGCCATCTCGATCTGGTCGTACGCGCGGGTCACGAACTTGCTGAAGGTGGCGCAGAAGGGAATCTTGCCGCCCGCGGAAAGTCCGCACGCGGCGCTCATCATGTTCTGCTCGGCGATCCGGCACTCGACGAAGCGATCGGCGAGGTCCTTGTCGAGGGCGAACCACTCGGTGAAGGTGCTGTTCTTCACGTCGGCGTCGAGCACGACGATGGCCGGATTCACGCGACCGAGCGCGCGAAGCGCAAGCCCCGCCGCCTTGCGGGTGGCGAAGCGACCCGTGGCGAGCGTGCTCGACATGTCGTTCGACTTCATCGCCGCGCTGAACGACGGCGCTTCGGCGGCTTCGGCGGCCGCGGGCATCTCGCCGCTGGGCGGGAAGATGCGAAGGTCGTCGTCGCCGGCGAGCGCGGAGGTGAGCTTCACGCGCGCGGCATCGAGTTCGTCGTGGGCCTTCTGGAGCTTGGCGCCGGTCGCGGGCTTGCCGTGCCAGCCGCCGCCCTGGACGCTCGGCGCGCCCCAGCCCTTCACCGTCGTCGCGACGACCGCCATCGGCGCAGAGCCCTTGCCGCGCTTGGCGAACTCGTCGAACGCGGCGTGGATCTGATCCGGCGCGTGCCCGTCGATCGACTTCACCTGGAAGCCGAAGGACTCGAGCTTCTTCGCAAGCGTGGCCGCCGACTGCTGCGGCGAGACCTTGTCGCTCTGGCCGTACGCGTTGCAGTTGAAGATGGGAAGCACCGAGGTGAGGGCGTGATCGACGATGAAGTCGCACGCTTCCCAGATCTGGCCTTCGCGCGATTCGCCGTCGCCGATGATGCAGTAGACGCGGCGGCCGATGCCGTCCTGCCGCGCCGCGAGCGCGAGGCCGGCGGCGATCGAAAGGCCCATGCCGAGCGAGCCGGTGGCGGCGTCGAAGAAGGGGAAGCCTTCCATCGGATTCGGGTGGCCGTCCACGGGGCTCTCGGCCTTGCGGAGATTCATGGCGTCGTCGCGCGTCATGGGACGCCGCGACGCGGGGTCCTTGCCGATGAGCACGCCGAGATCGGCGCAGGCGGCGTAGACGATCGGGCAGCCGTGCCCTTCCGAAAGCACGAGCCGATCCGAGAGCGGATCCTCCGGCGCTTCCGGCGACCAGCGCATCGAGTGGTACATGAGCACGGTCACGAGGTGACCGAGACTCATGGCGGTCGTGGGATGACCGCTGCCGGCTGCGGCGCACATGTCGAGCGAGAGTTTGTCGAGCTGGATGGCCTTGGCGTGGACGGCGGCTTCGAACGACACGGATCACCTCGGATCGGGCAGGGAAGGAGACCTCGGCGAGCCCGCAGCCCGCTGTGGCGAGTGGGCCAGTATCGCGGAATCCCGCGCCCTCGGCAATGGCCTCGGCGGAGCGGACGGTCGGATCGTGGCGCTTCTATCCTGCGAACCGGTGTCGCACCGCATGTTGCGATGCGAGCACGACCTTGGCGACGCGGCGAAATGAGCGAACGACGGCACGAAACGAGATGAGCGAACGCACTGCGAGCAACGATCGAGGCGCGAGCGAGCCGCCGCTCGTCGGCATCACGATGGGCGATCCGAACGGGATCGGTCCCGAGGTGCTCGTGAAGTCGCTCGCGGATCCGATCGTTCGCCGTGCCGCGCGTTTCGTGATCTACGGCCAGAACAAGGTCCTGCTCGAAGCGGCGGAGGCCGCGGGCATCGAGCCGTGCTGGCTTCGCATCGCCGCCGACGGCGAACGCGCCGCTCGCGGCGTGGTGGCGGAACCCGTCGTCTACGACTACGGCGACGACGCGGCCGGGCCGCTCGGCGCGCCCGCGGTCGATGCGTCGCCGCCGGATCGGGAACGCGCCGCGCCGTCGCATGCGCGGCTGCAGAACGGCGGAGGG
>VGXK01000227.1 GCA_016873355.1 Phycisphaerae bacterium
CACGTTCTCACGCAGCGACATGTCGCCGAAGAGCCGGATGTTCTGGAACGTGCGCGAAATCCCGTAGCGCGCCACGAGATCGGGCGTCCGGCGCCCGTTGAACCAGAGCACCTGGTGCGCGCCCGAGCCGACGGCGAATCCGACGAGCGGCACGAGCCACCCCCAGCCGTGCCGCGTGCCGACGATGCTCGACCCGAGCGTCTTCAGCGACTCGAGCCACGGAAAGGGCTGGCCGTAGACCATGTGCCCGTCGATCGCGGCCACCCAGAGTGCGGAGACGTGGAACGCGACCGTCACGCCGAACGCGGTGACGAGACCGGTGAGCAGGGCGCGAATCGCCACGCCCGCGCCGTAGCGGCGCCGCATCGAGTGGCCCTCGAAGCGCACGTGCCCTTCGGTGGGCTCGTAGATGCCGGTGACGGCGTTGAAGAGCGTCGTCTTGCCCGCGCCGTTCGGGCCGATGATCGAATCGATGCGCCCGCGCTCCACGCGGAACGAGACCTGCTCGTTCGCCACGATGCCGCCGAAGCGCATGGTGACGGCGTCCACCTCGAGCATCGGCGGGGCGGCGCTCACGGCGACTTCCCCGCGGCCCGCGCGGCGCCCGCTCGCGGCAGCAGTCCCTGCGGCCGGAAGCGCATCATGAGCACGAGCACGAGACCGAAGATCAGGTACTTCCAGTTGTTCGGGTTGCCGAAGACGTTCGCCTGCGACACGAGCCCCCTCGCCTGGAGCTGCCCCGCGAGCATCGGCAGCAGCACGTTCGCGAAGCCGATCATGGCCACGGCGCCGACGAGCACGCCCGTGATCGAGCCCATGCCGCCGACGATCACGATGCACAGCGCGAGAATCGACACCTGGAAGTCGTAGTTCGCAGGCTCGCCGGTCGAGGTGAGCATGCTCGCCATCATGGCGCCGGCGATCGCCGCGAGCGCCGCCCCTGCCGCGAACGCGAGCATCTTCTGCCGCACCACGGGAATTCCCATGCAGCGCGCGGCGAGTTCGTCGACGCGGATCGCCAGCCACGCGCGCCCGGGCCTCGACCACTCGAGGTTGCGGCAGCCGACGACGACGAGCACGAGAATGCCCAGATAGAGGTAGTACCAGGGCATCGCGTTCTGGCTGTTGAACGCGTAGCCCGGCACCACGGGGCCGGGCAGCGGATTGATTCCCTGCGTGCCCTGCGTGATGTCGTCGAGATTCTTGAGCACGTCCTGCACGATCTCGCCGAAGCCGAGCGTGACGATCGCCAGGTAGTCGCCGCGCAGCGCCATCGTCGGCGCGCCGAGCAGCAGTCCCGCGACGGTGCCGATGAGCGCCGAGGCGCCGAGCGCCGGCCAGAACGAGAGCTGGAACGGATAGATCTCGCAGGTGAGGATGCCGTACGCGTACGCGCCGACCGCCATGAACGCGGCCATGCCCAGGTGCAGCAGTCCGGTGAACCCCGTGACGATGTTGAGCCCGAGCGCGAGCACCGCGTAGATGAGCACCTGGCGCAGCGGGCCGACGAAGTCGTGCGCGCCCGCCGGATCCATGCGCATCCAGAACCAGTTGATCGGCGGGATCGCGAGCGCCGCCGCCAGCAGCGCCCACTCCACCCAGCGCACGCGACGCGGCGACTTCATGGGCCGCCTCGCTCGCCCGCGTCCCGCGGCGCCGTGGCGCGGAAGCGCGGCATCAGACCTTCTCCCGCACGCGCGCGCCGAGCAGGCCGCTCGGCCGGAAGATGAGCACGAGGATGAGCACGATGAAGACGACCGACGGCGTCCAGCGAGCTTCGAGGTATCCGTCGCTCATGGCGCGGAGCAGACCGATGAGCAATCCGCCGAGCACGGCGCCGGGAAGGCTGCCGATGCCGCCGAGCACCGCCGCGGTGAAGGCGTCCATGCCGGTTCGGTAGCCCATCTGGAAGCTGATCGATCCGTTGTAGATCGCGTAGACGACGATGCCGAAGCCGCCGAGCGCACCGCCGATCATGAAGCTGGCGCCGATCACGCGATCGACGTCGATTCCCATGAGGCTCGCCGCGGTCGGATTCTGCGCCACCGCGCGCATGGACGTGCCCAGGCGCGTGAAGCGCACGAGCCAGGTGAGCGCCACCATGAGCGGCAGCGTGACCGCCGCCACGAGCAGGTCGCGCGGCGTGATCGAGACGCGCGACTCGCTCCCGAGCAGGTTCGTGGTGGGCACGAGCTCGGGGAAGTTCTTCGGCGCCGACGCCTGGTTGCCGCCGCCGAAGACCTCCATGGGCAGCCCGCCCCAGAAGAGGGCCAGGTTCACGAGCACGAAGCTGATGCCGATCGCGGTCACGAGCAGCGTCAGTTTCGGCGCCGAGCGCAACGGGCGATACGCGGCGCGGTCGATGCCCCAGTTCAGCGCCGCGCAGAATCCGGCGGCGCCCACCAGCAGCAGCGTCACCGCCGCCCACGCCCACGGACCGCTCCAGTCGCCCAGGCCCAGCGCGCCGATGAGCGTGAGCGCCAGGAACGCGCCGAGCGTGCAGAGATCCCCGTGCGCGAAATTGATGAGCTCGATGATGCCGTACACCATCGTGTAGCCGATGGCGATCAGCGCGATGATCATGCCGTTCGACAGGCCGATCACCAGGAAGTTGAGGAAGGTCGCGAGCTCCGGACTCATCCCCGCATCGCTCGCCATCGGCATGATTCAGCCGCCGAGCTTCTTGACGAAGACGAACTCGCCGTCCTTCACCATGTTGCCGCTCATGATGCGGTTCGTGGTGTCGCCGTTTTCGTCGAAGCTCCAGCGGCCCAGCGCGCCGTCGAAGTCCTTCGTGGCCGCGAGCGCCTTGAGGATTCCCGCGCGGTCCTTGGTCGCGGCTCGCTTCATCGCGTCGATCATCACCCGCGCCGCCTCGTAGCCGTAGACGGCGTAGGCCTCCGGTTCCTGCTGGTACTGCTTGACGTACGCCTCGCGGAACGCGGCGCCCTTGCCGGTGAGCTCCTTGGCGGGAAGGCCGCCGAAGGTCACGTAGGTGTTGCCGTTCACGTTGTCGGCGCCCGCGGCTTCGATGAACGCCTTCTCGAAGCAGCCGTCGGGCACCATGAACTTGGCCTGCATGCCGGCGGCTCGCATGTCCTTGGCGATCTGCCCGGCGTTGTTCTGCGTGGTGCCGCCGAAGTAGACGAGGTCCGGCGAGAGCGCCTGCATCTTCACCACCAGGCTCTTGTAGTTGCTCGCCTTGGGATCGATGCCCTCGAAGCCGTGCACCTTGATGCCGAGCCCCTCGCATTCGCGCTTGAAGAAGTCGGCGATGCCCTTCCCGTAGAGCTCGCGATCGTGCAGGATGTACACGCTCGACACGCCGAGCTCCCGGGCCCATTCGGCGGCCGCCTTGCCCTGCATGTCGTCGGTGGGAACCACCCGGAAGTAGTTGATGCTTCCGGTCGGGCGGTACGACATCGGCTCGTTCGCCTCCCCCAGTCCCGGCTTCGTCAGTCCCGGCCACGTGTTCGCCGGACTCACCATCGGCAGCCCCGCCGAGTTGAGGATCGGCATCGAGATCTTGCTGGCGCCCGAGTTGAACGTCCCGATGTAGCCGACGACGGTTCGATCGGCCGCCGACTTCTGCGCGTTCTGCGTCTCGACCGCCGGATCCCAGTTGCCGCGCTGCGGACTGGCATCGTCCATGTCCTCGTAGACGATCGTCCAGTCGTCGATCTTGCCGCCGACCTCGTCGATCGCCATGCGGATGCCGTTGACCATCGTGGTGGTCTGCGCGTTGGCGCTGCCGGTGCGCGGCAGGCTCGACACGAGCTTGAGCACCTTCGAGGGCGAACCGGTCGCCGCATCCGGGGACTTCTCGCACGCGGCCGCCGAGAGCGCCGCGGCGCCGACGACGAGCATGGAAACGCTTCGCTTCATGGATCGCTCCTCTGCCTTGGCGTCCGCACCCGGGCGGGCGCCTTCCGATCGAATATATGCAGTGCGCCTCTACCCTGCTGGCGCCCGCGCCGCCGCCGACTCGGCGCCCGAGCCGGCTCCGTCGGGTTCCGGCATTCGTGCCGCGGCCAGGTCGTCGGGCGACCAGGTGCCCTTCTCGAGCAGCGTGAGGATGAGCCGCGCCGATTCGAGATCCGGCGCGTGCCCGCGGAACCTCGACGCGACGCGCTTGAGGTCCTCCGCCGCCTGCGCGAGCCGGCGCGAATCCTGGAGCAGGTGATCGACCGCCTCGGTGATGGGCTTCGATCCTCCCCAGTGCGGCACGAACTCGGGCACCACGCGCCGCTGCGCGATGATGTTCGGCAGCAGGCGGTGCGGCGTCCTCAGCAGCAGCAGCGCTCCGAGCCGGCTGAGCAGTCCCACGCGATAGACGCCCACCATCGGCTTGAAGT
>VGXK01000228.1 GCA_016873355.1 Phycisphaerae bacterium
GTACAGCCTGCTCGACGGCGGAAACCGATTCGGCCCGCTCACGGCGCGCGTGAAGGAGCTCGGCATGGAGGCCGTGGCCCTCACCGACCACGGCAATCTTCACGGCGCGATGGAGTTCCATGCCGCCGCTCGCGCGGCCGGAATCAAGCCGATTCTCGGCATCGAGGCGTACGTGGCGCCGGGCGATCGCCGCGATCGCACGCACACGGGAATCGCCGACGGCGGATTCCATCTCGTGCTGCTCGCGGAGACGCTCGAGGGCTGGCGCAACCTGCTCAAGCTCTCGAGCGACGCCTATCTGAACGGCTTCTACTACAAGCCGAGGATGGACAAGTCGACGCTCGCCGAGCGGAGCCGGGGGATCATCGCGATCAACGGCCACCTGGGCAGCTCGATCGCCCATCACCTGACTCGATTCGTCGACGGAGGCGACGAGCGGCACTGGAGTGCGGCGCTGGACGAGGCTCGCTGGCATCGCGACGCATTCGGTCGCAACGAGCGCGGCGAGCCGTGCTTCTTCGTCGAGCTGCAGCGGCCGATTCCGGAGCAGGAGCGCATCAATCCGCACCTGATCCGCCTGGCGCGCGAGCTCGATCTTCCGCTCGTCTGCGACAACGACGCGCACTTCCTGCGTCGCGAGGATTGGGATCACCACGACACGCTCTTCTGCATCTCGATCCAGCGCCTGAAGCACGAGCAGGATCGAATCCGCTACAGCCCGGAGCTCTTCGTGAAGAGCCCGGAGGAGATGGCGGAGCTCTTCCACGATCTTCCGGAGGCGATCGAGAACACGCTTCGCATCGCCGACCGATGCAGCGTGGAGCTCCCGGAGAGCGAGAACCACGCGCCGGTCGTGAAGGTGCGCCGCACCGCCGCACCCGTTCCGTTCGACGGCGGCGACCTCACCGAGTGGTTCAAGTCGGAGTGCCGGTCGATCGAGCTGCTTCCCTTCGATGCGACGCGCGACCGCGAGAATCCGCAGGAACTCGCGAAGGGCTGCGACGGCGCGCTGCGCGAGCTCTGCGAAGCGGGTCTCGTCTGGCGCTACGGTCCGGAAGGAGTCACGGCGCCGATCCGGGCGCGCCTGGAGCGCGAGCTCGGCGTGGTCGCCGCGAAGGGAATCTCCGCCTACTTCCTGATCGTCTGGGACTTCGTGGACTGGGCGCGGCAGCAGGAGATTCCCGCGATGGCGCGCGGCTCCGGCGTGGGCACGATGATCGGCTTCGTGCTGGGCCTCTCGAACGCATGCCCGGAGCGCTACGGGCTGCTCTTCGAGCGCTTCACCGATCCCGATCGCTCCGAGTATCCCGACATCGACATCGACATCTGCCAGGACGGCCGCGCGCGCGTGATCGAGTACGTGCGGCGGAAGTACGGACACGTGGCGCAGATCGTCACCTTCGGGCGCCTGAAGGCGAAGGCCGCGATCAAGGACGTGGCGCGCGTCATGGGATTGAGTCCCGCGGAGGGGCAGCGGCTCGCGAATCTCGTGCCGGCGGAGCTGCACATCACCGTCGACGAGGCGCTTTCGAAGGAACCCGACCTGCGCGCCGCGTACGAAGGCGACGAGCGCACGCGTCGCGTGATCGACACGGCCCGCGCGCTCGAGGATCACGCGCGGCACGCGGGCATTCACGCCGCGGGCGTGGTCATCGCCACGCGTCCGCTCGACGACATCGTGCCGCTCGGGCGCCCGGCCGGCGGCGGCGACGAAGTGGTGACGCAGTGGGACGGCCCCACCTGCGAGCGCGTGGGCCTGCTCAAGATGGACTTCCTGGGCTTGCGCACGCTCAGCACGATCGAACGCGCGAAGCAGCTCATCCGCGATTCGTTCGACGAAGAAACGATCTGGCGCGCCGTGGGACGCGGGCCCGCGCTCGCGGAGCGCGGCGCGGCGGTCGGTCATCCGCTCGACCTCGATCGCCTCGACTTCGACGATCAGCGCGTCTTCGCGCTCTTCCGGCGCGGCGAGACGCAGGGCATCTTCCAGTTCGAATCGGGGGGCATGCGGAAGCTGCTCGTCGACATGCAGCCGGACCGGCTGGCGGACCTCATTGCCGCGAATGCGCTCTTCCGCCCGGGGCCGATGGACCTCATCCCCGAGTACAACGCGCGGAAGCACGGCCGATCGCCCGTTCCGCGCGTGCACGAGGTGGTCGACGAGATCACGCGCGAGACCTACGGCATCATGGTCTATCAGGAGCAGGTGATGCAGGTGCTGCACGCGCTCGGCGGCATCCCGCTCCGCGCCGCGTACACGATCATCAAGGCGATCTCGAAGAAGAAGCAGGAGACGATCGAGCAGGCTCGCGGCGAATTCGTGCGCGGGGCGGAGCAGCGCGGCGTGGAGCGCGGACGGGCGAGCGAGCTCTTCGAGCTCATCCTCAAGTTCGCCGGCTACGGCTTCAACAAGAGCCACTCGACGGGCTACGCGATCATCGCGTACCAGACCGCGTACCTGAAGACCTACTTTCCGGCGCAGTACATGGCCGCGGTCCTCTCGTTCGAGAGCCAGGCGCGCAAGGTGGAGGAGTGGGCCGTGTATCTCGAGGAGTGCCGGCGCGTGCCGTTCCCGGATCACACGGCCGCCAAGCCGCACCTCGGCGTCGACGTGAAGCCGCCGGACCTCAATCGCTCGCGCGCGGATTTTGCGGTGGTGTTCGAGCAGGACGAGCCGCGCGATCCGCACCACGGTCACATCCGCTTCGGATTGCAGGCGATCAAGGGAGCAGGCGAGTCGGCGATCCGGAGCATCATCGCGGAGCGCGAGCGGGGCGGCGCGTTCAAGGACCTCTTCGACTTCTGCTCGCGCGTGGATCTGCGAAGCGTGAATCGCGCCACGCTCGAGCGGCTCGTGGAGGCGGGCGCGCTCGACTCGCTGCACGGCGTGGAGGCCCGCGCGTCGCTCGTGGCCACCATTCCCGACGCGATGTCGTCGGGCCAGTCGATGGCGCGGGACCGCAAGCAGGGGCAGATGTCGCTGCTGGGCGATTTCGAGTCCTCGGTCGAGGAGGAGCCGGCGCGCGCGAATGGGGGCGCCGGCAACGGAGGCGCCGGCAACGGAGGCGCCGGCAACGGGGGCGCGTCGGCGTCGCTTCGACGAGTGCCGCCATGGGATCGCTTGACGGCGCTTCAGAAGGAGCGCGAGAGCCTCGGTTTCCACGTGAGCGGACATCCGCTCGACGAGCACAAGCGCGAGATCGCCGAGTTCTGCTCGGCGGACACGGCGGCGCTCGCGGACATGGCCGAAGGCGTGCCGATCGTGCTCGCCGGCGTGGTCACGCGCGTGCATCAGACCTTCAGCAAGGGCGGCCGCGAGCCGGGTCAGAAGATGGCCATGATCACGCTGACCGATCGCGCGGGCGCCGTCGACGGCGTCTGCTTCAGCGACGTCTTCGCGAAGCACGGCGAATTGCTCGTGGCGAATCGACTCGTGGTCGTGGCCGGATTCGTCGATCGGCGCCGCGCGGAACCGGCCATCCGCGTGGAGCGCGTGGTGCCGATCGAGGAGGTCACGGCGCACCTGGCGAACGCGATCGAGATTCTGGTGCGCGCGCCGGACGACGACGCGACCGTCGGCGGCGCCGCGTCGAACGGCGAGACGAACGCCGGCGCGGCGCGCCCGGAACCGATCGAGCCGATGCTCGAGATGGTGGCCGGTCTCGTCAAGCAGGCGTCGACCACCTTCGCGGCCACGCGCGGGCGGCCGGTCGAAGTGCTCGTGCGGATCCAGATCGGCGAGTGGGTGGCGTCGCTGGCGCCGTCGTCGTACCGGGTGGTGCCCGATCGCGGGCTGCTGGCGCGCCTTCAGCAGGAACTCGGGACGCGGGGAACGGTGCGCGTGCGCGGCGGCTGGCGTCCCGCGCGTCGCGAACCGAAGCCGTGGGAGTCTCGCTCGCGCGATGCCGTCGGCGCCGGCGCGGGTTGAGCGCTCGTGGCGCGGCGATCCCGATGGTTCCGCCCTCGGCGGGTCGCGCGCCGCCCGCTCACGGGCAGAGTCGTCGCGTCACCCAGCCGCCGAGCTGCGGGCAGTGCTGGTAGCGCACGCGATCGTGCAGCCGATTCGGCTTGCCCTGCCAGAACTCGATCGAATGGATGCTCACGCGATAGCCGCCCCAGTGCGGCGGTCGCGGAACGGGCTGATCCTTGAAGCGCCGCTCCGCGTCGCGCACGCGCTCCTCGAGCTCGGCGCGAGTTTCGACGGGATGACTCTGATCGCTCGCCCACGCGGCGAGCTGATTCTCGCGCGGGCGCGAGTTCCAGTACTCATCGCTCTCGAGATCGCTCGTGTGCGTGGCCGCGCCTTCGATGCGCACCTGCCGGTCGAGCAGGTCCCAGTGGAAGAGCAGCGCC
>VGXK01000229.1 GCA_016873355.1 Phycisphaerae bacterium
GCGCGAGCTGTACGGCGAGTTGCCCTCGCCGACCGGACCGACGGGCAGCATCTGCCACGAGGCGAAGCCGGCGCGGGCAAGCCAATGCAGGAAGCGATGCGCCGCGGGACCGATGTCGCCGATCGGATCGGGGCCATCGAGCGACGAGGGATGGAGCAGCACGCCCGCGCGGCGGCGCGAGCCGAGCGATGCTCGATCGCGGGGAGCACTCGCGCGGAGCGTCCCGCGCTTCGCCGTGCCCTTCATTTCGACTTGGCCCAGACGCGACCAGTCGTCGGTGGAATCTCCACGCGCGGCCACGACGGATCGCCTTCCGGCCCCTCCGCCTCGCCGAAGACGGCGCGCCAGCCCGTGCCGAGCTCCGCGGGAAGCGTCACCGCCGCCGCGCGATCGGAGGCGTTCAGCGCCACCAGCACCTGCTCGCGATCGTCGTCGCGCAGGAAGACCCAGAGATCCTGCTCGTCGTCGGTGACGAGCGTTCGGAACGATCCTCGCCGAAGCGCCGAGTGGTCCCGCCGCAGCGCCATCGCGCCGCGATAGAAGTCGAGCATCCACTCGTCGACGAAGTTCTCCTCGGCGTTGTCGTAGGGCTCGAGATCCTTCCAGAGCATCGGCTTGCGATTGCCGGGATCGCCGGCGCCCCACATGCCCGCCTCGTCGCCGTAGAAAACCATCGGCGCGCCGACGTAGGTCATCTGGAGCAGCGCGAGCACCTGCTGGCGCCGCTGATGCGCCGCATCGGGACGGCTCGAGTCGTAGCGATGCCCCTCCTGCTCGCGGTTGCGCTCGTTGTACGGCCGATCCGGATTCATCATCATGCTCGACACGCGATCGGTGTCGTGGCTGTCGACGAGATTCTGCATGACCTGCGTGGCCGCATTCGGATACGCAAGGCGCAGCGCCGCGAGGCGCTCGTCGAGCTCGCTCACCGTGAGCTTCTGCTCGCGATTCGCAACCCACGCGACGGCGGGCTTGGCGAATTCGTAGTTCATCACCGCGTCGAAGGCGGTGCCGTCGAGCCATTGCTCGGCGCGGGTCCAGATCTCGCCCGAGATGTACGCGTCGGGATTGATCTGCTTCACCAGCTTGCACCACTCGCGCCAGAACGGCATCGGCACCTCGTTCGGAACATCGAGGCGCCAGCCGTCGATGCCGTCGCTCGGATCGCCGTCGCCGTCGGGATCCATCCAGCGCCGCGTCGCGTCGAAGATGTGCTTGCGAAGCGATTCCGACGCCAGGCCGTGCGTGTCGTCCTTCCTGAAGACCGGCAGCGATTTGTGTCCCCACCAGCCTTCGTAGTCGAAGGGCTCCCAGCTCTTGATCTCGTACCAATCCGCGAAGCGGCTCTTCTGCCGGCGATCTCGCACGTCGCGGAACGCGGGATGGTCGGTGCCCGTGTGATTGAAGACGCCGTCGACGATCACGCGGAAGCCCATCGACTTCGCCTGCTTCACGAAGTCGAGGAACGCGCGATCGCTTTCGGTCCAGGTCCAGGTCGACGGATCGAGCAGGTCCTCCTTCGCTTCGGCGACCGCGTAATCGCCCTTCGTGCCGAAGTGCTCGTCGATGTGGATGTAGGAGCGGCCGTTGTACTTGTGCGGCCCCTGCGCCTGGAACACCGGCATGAGATAGAGCGCGTTCGCGCCGAGCTGCTTGAGATACGGAAGCGCCTGGCGCAGTCCCGCGATGTCGCCGCCGTAGAGCCGATCGAAGACGAAGTGCTTGAAGAAGGTCTGGCCGTCGCGACCTTCCCACGGGCTCGCGATCTCCCATTCGCTGCGCCACGGTCGCACGGGCTCGGGGTCGTTCTTCGGATCGCCGTTTCGGAAGCGATCGACCATCACCTGGTACCAGATCGCGTCGCGGGCCCAGTCGGGCGTGGTGAATCCGGGCTTTTCCGACGGGTCGAGCTCGTAGATCCTTGGGTCGCGCACGCGACGATCTCCATCCTTGAACACGAAGGTGTATCGCAGCGGCGCCGCCGCGGTGATCTCGGTTTCCCACCACTCGAACGGACCCTGTCGGGCGACTCGGCGCAGCGGCGTCGAGCCGGACGAGGCGGCGGACGCCGCGAGCGCGCCCGCGCCGCCGCCGTCGCTTCGCGCAAGCTCGACCGACTCGACATCGCCGGCGAGCGTTCGCGCGCGAATCAGCCAGCAATCGGCGCCGAGTCGCTGGCGATCGCGCGGCTTCGTCGAATCGTGACCGAGCGCGACGAACTCGATCCTGCCGTCGCCCCGCTCCGCCTTCGACGCGTCGAGATTCGCCTCCACGCCGAGTCGCAGCACCGAGTTGAATCCGCCGTGACCGTCGGGCACGCGCTGGACATTCTGCAGATCGTGGAACCAGCGACTTCCGTCGGCGACGAACTTGTAGAGGTGCTCGCCGTCCGGCAGCTCCACCGCGGAGATCCACGGCAGCTTCGACGCCGCCCGCGGCGGCAGCGTCTCGTTCCGATGCATCGGCGTCCGCGTGGTGCTCCAGCCGTTGAAGCTGCCGGCGACGCTCATCGACTTCGCCGCGCCCGCATCGCCCGCCGAGCAGGCGAACGAGACTCGCCAGAGCGACGGATCCTTCGAGGAGCGACCGGAGACGCTGACGCTCGGCGGCAGCGGACCCGGCCGGTCGGCGAGCTGCTTCGGAACGATCGCGATTTCAAGGTCCGGGGGGAACGCGGGCTTGGCAACGCCGCGCGGCGCCGCGGGAGCGGACGGCGGCGCCGTGCTCGCCGGCGGTGCTGATGCCGCCGGTGGCGCCGTGCTCGCCGGCGGCGCCGATGCCACCGGCGGCGCCAACGCCGAGGGCGCGGCCGGCGCGAGCGCCATGGCGCTCGAGCCGAGCAGGCTCGCCGTCACGAGAAGCGCCTTGATCGATGCAACGGTCATCGTGGTCGCACTTCACTACACTCGCCGCACCATGCGAACGGCTCGCGATGCCGCGTCGGAGTCGCGGATGGTAACGGACGAAACCGCGACTCGACGACGGGTTCCCGCATGAACGACGAGGCCGGCGGAGCGATCGGCCGAACGATCCGCGCAGCGCTCGTCGTCGTCGCGATCGCCGCCGTGGCGTGGGCGTTCGCATGGAAGGCGTGGCGCGCGATCG
Source organism: Phycisphaerae bacterium (assembly GCA_016873355.1). Classification (GTDB taxonomy): domain Bacteria; phylum Planctomycetota; class Phycisphaerae; order Phycisphaerales; family SM1A02; genus VGXK01. The sequence goes on from VGXK01000229.1 coordinate 3,106, forward strand.
AGCGCGCCGGCGCTCGCGGCGACGGAGACGTGATCGAGCTCGTCGTGCTGCACTGGTCGGGCGAAGGCGGCCCGGAAGAGAACGCGATCGTCGATCGCACGCTCAAGGGATTCGAGGCGGCGCACCCCGGCGTGCGCGTGCGCCGCATCAATCCCGGCGACTCCGCGAGTTTCAGCACCAAGCTCCAGACGATGCTCGCGTCGGGCGAAGCGCCCGACGTCTTCTACGTGCCCTTCGAGCGAGTGCCCTTCTGGACCTCGATCGGCGTGCTCGAGCCGCTCGATCGATTCGTGGAGCGAGACAGGGCGGACGCTCGCCCCGATCGAGTCGATCTCGGCGCGTTCTTTCCCGCCGTCGTCGACGCGTTCCGCTGCGAGAACGGTCGCGCCGGAACCGGACCGCTCTACGGCATCCCGAAGGATTTCACCACCGTCGGCTTCTACTACAACAAGGATCTCTTCAAGCGCGCGGGCGTTTCGTTTCCGCGGGACGACTGGACCTGGGACGACTTCATCGACGCGGCACGGCGCATCGGTCGCATCGACGACGCCGAGGGGCGCCCCTGCATCGGCAGCGAGTTCGTGAGCTGGTCGGCCATGATCCGCGCGTACCTGCGCAGCGAAGGGCTCGAGGTTCGAGGCTCGGGCTTCGACGACCTGACGCTCTCCGATCCCCGGGTGCAGCGCGTGCTCTCGCGACTCGCGTCGTGGCGCCACGAGGAGGAGCGCACGCTCACGAGCGGTCGCAGCAAGCTCACCGCCGGCGCCGCGGGATTCGTCGACGGTCGACTCGGCATGACGGGACCGTTCGGCCGCTGGGTGGTTCCCGAGTATCGGCGCATCCGCGACTTCGAGTGGGACTTCGCGCCGCTGCCGCGCGCCGAGGGCAGGCCGCCGGCGAACATCGTGCTCACGGTGGCGTGGGGAATGTCGCCGCAGAGCGATCACAAGGACGAGGCGTGGGCGCTCGTTCGATGGCTGGCGAGTCCGCAGGTGCAGGCGGAACAGGCACGGCTGGGACTTGCGGTTCCGGCGATTCGTTCCGTCGCCGAGAGCGATGCGTTCCTCGATCCGGGGGCGCCGCCGGCGAACGATCGAGCCTTCGTGGACGGCGCGCTGCACGCGGTGCCGCTCGACTGGCCCCCGGATCCGCGCTTCGACGACCTGCTCGCGAATCGGCTGGAGGCGTCGCTCAACGTGGGCAGCATGAGCGTGGCGCAGGCGGCGGCGGACGTGGAGCGCCT